>NZ_QXIU01000048.1:3148-9232 GCF_003570935.1 Candidatus Cryosericum odellii | reverse complement strand
GACCCATGGGGTGTCAAGGTCACGCGTGCGGAAATCAAGTCAGTGAACCCACCGGCCGAGATCCTCGAGGCCATGACGCGGCAGATGAAGGCGGAGCGTACCAAACGTGCCGTCATTCTCGAAGCTGAGGGACAAAAGGAAGCCGAGATCAACAAGGCAGAGGGAGAGAAGCAGGCTGCGATCCTTCGTGCCGAGGGCGATCGGCAGCAGAGGATCCTCAGTGCTGAGGGCGAGGCGCAAGCGTTGATCACGGTTGCCAATGCTCGTAAGGAAGCGACGATTGCGTATTTCCAGGGTATCCACGAGGGCGGTGCATCCCAGGATGTTCTGGCGCTGAAGTACATGGAGACGCTTGAAGCCATCAGCGCAAACCCAGCCAACAAAGTGTTCCTGCCCTACGAGAGCAGTGCTCTCCTGGGGAGTCTCGGCACTATCAAGGAGCTCTTCAAGGATGTTTCTTCAGAGCCTGCTCCGCTGGTTTCAAAAGCGAAGGGCAAGTAGCTGGAATGGATTGTATGCAGAAGCGCCGGTCACGAAGAACGACGCTTCTGCATGCTACTATAGTGTTGACCGAGAGAAGGATTGGGGTTTTTTGGTCTCGCCCCATTGTATTTTTTTCGCCAGTTGATACCATTAAAAAGTGTCGCGTGAGCGACAAATCGTGTTGCAAAAAGGGAGGCTATTGTATGAGGAAAGCACTGTCACTTGTCTTGATAGCGGTATTCCTGGTCTCATTCTTTGGTGGAGTGTCCGTTGTACCATCAGCAAAGGCAGCAGTTGCCCAACAGGTAACGTACAACTTGGGGACTGAGCCCGCCACGATTGATCCAGCCCTTTCTCAGGGCATTCCGGAAGCCAACATCATCCTGCAGACCATGGACGGATTGACGCGTATCGACAGCAAGAATATGCCGCAGCCTGCAATCGCGAAGAGCTGGACGATCTCCAAGGACCGGAGGACCTATACCTTCACGCTTCGCGATGCGTACTGGACGAACGGAACACCTGTCACAGCGTATGATTTCGAGTATGCCTGGAAGCGTGCTCTCAGCCCGGAACTGGCTGCTTCGTATGCCTACCAGCTCTACTACGTGTATGGTGGTGAAGCGTTCAACACGTCCATCAAGGTCGGCAGCAAATACTATGTTCAGGCTGTCGATGCCAAAGGCAATCCTCTTACGAAGACCGTTGGGGGCAAGGTCGTCCCCGTTGCCAACATGGCGAAAGAAATCAACCCCAGCAAGAATATCGGTGTCAAGGCGCTGGATGCCAAGACCCTCAAGGTTTACCTCCAGTCCCCCACCGTCTACTTCCTCAACCTGACGGCGTTCCCTACCCTGATGCCGGTCTGCAAGGCTGTTGTCAGCACAAATGACAAGTGGGCCGCCGATGTGACGAACTACGTCACCGATGGACCGTTCAAGCTCACGCAATGGTCACACAACGACAAGATGACCTTTGTCAAGAACCCGACATACTGGGACAAGGCTGCTGTCAAACTTACGAAGATCACGTACCTCATGGTCACGGATGAGTCGACGGCTCTGTCCATGTTCCAGAGCGGTCAGATGGATGTCGGTTCCACCGTACCTCTCTCTGAGTTGCCCAAGCTGGTCGCCTCAGGCGATGCAAAGATCCTTCCGTACCTGGGGACATACTACTACATGTTCAACACGACCAAGAAGCCGTTCAACGATGTCCGCGTTCGTAAGGCGCTGGCGCTGGCGATCGACCGCAAGGGCATCACGACGGCTATCACCAAGGGTGGGCAGACTCCTGCGCTCGCGTATGTTCCCAATGGCATTGCAGACGCGGCTGCCGGCAGCGATTTCCGCACTGTTGGTGGTACATTCTACAAGGACAAGGACATCGCCACGGCGAAGTCGTTGCTTGCACAAGCCGGTTATCCCAATGGCAAGGGGTTCCCTTCCTTCACCCTGCTCTTCAACACCTCCAACGCACACCAATCCATCGCCGAGGCGATCCAGCAGATGTGGAAGCAGAACCTTGGTATTACGTGCACGCTCAAGGTGGAAGAGTGGGGCGTCTACCTGGATGACCGGAACAACCTCAACTACCAAGTTGCCCGGGCAGGCTGGATCGGTGACTACATGGACCCCAACACGTTCCTGGACATGTTTGTAACGGGTGGCGGAAACAACGGCACTGGCTACGCCAACAAGACGTATGATGCTCTCATCGCAAAGGCCAAGGCCACTGTCAGTCCGACGGCGCGCATGGCGGCCCTGCATGCTGCAGAGAAGATTCTCATGACGGATATGCCTATTATTCCGATCTACTTCTACACGAACCCTGTGCTCATTACCAAGCACGTCAAGAACTTCTACCAGTCGACGCTGGGATTTGTCGACTGGAAGAACGCCTACATGTCATAGCTGTCAGAAACTTCTTGACGGCGACATACGCGATCTAGGCAAGAAAAGAAGCGGGGCGGTTCTGCTCTCGAAGCTGGCGGGCCGCCCCCAGTCTTATCTATGGAGGTCCTATGCTCAAGTTTATTCTGCAACGCGTGCTCTCGATGATTCTTGTTATCCTCATTGTCGCATCGGCTACCTTTTTCATGATGCGCCTGCTTCCATCGGGACCCTTCTCCCGCGAAAAGAAGCTGCCGGCTCAGATCATCAAGAACCTCGAGGCTCGCTACCACTTGGATGACCCACTCTGGAAGCAGTATATTGATTACATGGGGAACCTTCTGCGGTTCAACCTCGGTCCCAGTTTCAAGTACACGGACCGTACCGTCAACAACATCATCAACGATGGATTTCCTGTGTCGGCCATATTAGGAGTGGTGGCGGTGATTCTTGCTGTCGGTATCGGCATTCCTCTGGGCATCTGGGGCGCACTCAAGCAGAATGGCTGGCAGGACAATCTCGTGATGTTTATTGCGCTCCTGGGCGTATCCGTCCCGAACTTCATCATGGCGGTATTGCTCATGTTCATTTTTGCCTTGGGACTGCACCTCGTACCTGCTGCTGGCTGGGGTTCCGTTAGACAGGTCATCCTTCCCGCCTTTACGCTGGCAGGCTATCCAATTGCTTTCATAGCACGTCTTGTGCGCTCGTCCATGCTTGAGGTCCTGCGCCAGGAGTACATCACGACGGCACGGGCAAAAGGACTCTCCGAGCGCCTTGTCATTTTCCGGCACGCACTTCGCAACATCCTCATCCCGGTCGTTACCGTGTTGGGACCGCTTATCGCGGCGGTGTTCACGGGAAGTTTCGTTGTCGAGAAGATCTTTGCGATCCCGGGTCTGGGCCGCTACTACGTCACCAGCATCAATGACCGCGACTACACGGTTATCCTTGGCGTGACCATTTTCTACAGCGCCCTGTTGGTGTTCATGAACTTCCTGGTAGACCTGACGTATGCCTGGCTCGATCCACGTATTCGCTACGTCGAAAGGAAGGTGTCGTGATGGCTGCACCGACTACATGGCAATTCAAGGAAGGCGTTACCCCTGATGCAGGTTCATTCGTACCTGCTCCCAAGAATTCTGGAGAGCTGGAACAGATTACTGGACGGCCGACTACGTACTGGAGCGACGCCATACGCCGGATTCGCCGCAACAAGCTGGCCGTCGTAGGGTTCTGGATCATTATCGCCCTGTTCGTCATCGCCATCTTCGGACCGATGGTGTCACCATACAGCTACGAAGATCAGAACTTGGAGAATACGTTTCAGTCCCCCACATTGCAACATCCCTTCGGAACCGATCAGCTGGGACGCGATCAGATGACACGTGTCATGTACGGTTCACGCATCTCGCTTGCCGTGGGCATTGTCTGCGCGGCTCTCAACTTTCTTATCGGTGTGACCTATGGTGGAATCTCCGCTTACTTTGGAGGGCGGGTCGACGACATCATGATGCGTATCGTTGATATCCTGTACGGTATACCGACGCTGATCATCGTTATCCTGCTGACGGTGCTGTTCAAGGATAAAGGCGTCAGTCCCCTGGTGAATGTGTTCATCGCCATCGGGCTCACCTACTGGTTACCCATGGCGCGCATTGTGCGAGGCGAGATTCTGTCGCTCAAGGAACGTGAGTTCGCGCTGGCCGCGAAGACCATCGGCGCCCCGAACAATCGTATCCTCTTCAAGCACCTGATCCCCAATGCCATGGGTCCCATTATTGTCACAGTGACACTGGAGGTTCCATCTGCGATCTTCACCGAGGCTTTTCTCAGCTACATAGGACTGGGTGTCAGCGCGCCGGTGGCCAGCTGGGGTGTTCTTGCCTCAGATGGTACCGAAGCCATTCGTTCATTCCCCTACCTTGTGCTGTTTCCAGCACTCGCGATCTGTCTGACGATGTTTGCATTCAACTTTCTGGGCGACGGCCTGCGCGATGCGCTGGACCCACGCCTGAGGCAGTAGGGGGTGTGCAATGAATGAAAACAATGTTCTAATGCGCATCCAGGATCTTACGACCAATTTTCACACCTATGCCGGTGTTGTCCACGCGGTGGACAAGATGACTCTGACCGTTCCAAAGGACTCTGTCGTTGGCATCGTAGGCGAGTCCGGTTCCGGCAAGTCAGTGACGATGATGTCCGTCATGCGCCTCATCCCGAACCCTCCCGGTCGGATTGAGGGCGGACATGTGTGGTTTGATGGTGCAGCGCTGGGAATGCCGGACCGGATGGAGAAAAACGGTCCCAACAAGGGGATGGTCGATCTACTGAGCCTTCCTGGCGATGCCATGATGAAAGTGCGAGGCCGTCATATTGGCATGATCTTCCAGGATCCGATGGTTTCTCTTAATCCAGTGCTGACCATTGGCTTGCAGATGACAGAGTCCATGGTGGCGCATGGTCTTGCGACAAACGAAGAGGCCTGGAAGAGGGCCGTCGAGATGCTTGCCCTGGTGGGCATCCCCAACCCCGAAGAACGCATGCGTGATTATCCCCACCAGTACTCGGGTGGCATGCGGCAGCGTGTCATGATTGCCATGGCGCTTTCGTGCAGTCCGGAGCTGGTCATTGCCGACGAACCAACAACCTCTCTGGATGTTACGGTTCAGGCGCAGATCCTGGAACTAATGAAGGAGCTGAAAGCGAAACTCAAATCCAGCATCATCATCATCAGTCATGACCTTTCCATCGTAGCCGGCATAGCCGACAAGGTGGTTGTCATGTACGCGGGACGAATACTCGAAGAAGCGGACGTCTACGATCTCTATGAAAAACCGGGGCATCCGTACACCATGGGACTCATGAAATCCGTCCCGCGTCTCGACGCTGAAAACCGGGAACGTCTGGTGCCTATCGAAGGGAGTCCTCCGGACCTGCTGGCGCCTCCTGTTGGCTGCAAATTCGCTCCACGCTGCAAGTACGCCATGAACATCTGCCGTGAGCAGGAACCGCCACTCGTCACAATCGGAGAAGGGCACCGCGCTCGGTGTTTTCTCCATCATCCGACCGCGCCGGCAGTTCCTGGATTTGTAAAGGTGGGATAACGATGGAAACCATACTCAAGGTCGAACATCTCAAGAAGTATTTTGCGATCAATGTCGGCGGGCCGTTTGCGCGACACATGGCCAGTCTGAAGGCCGTCGACGATGTTTCGTTTGAGGTCGGTCGCGGCGAAACATTGGGACTGGTCGGTGAGACGGGTTGCGGTAAGACGACTGTCGGCAGGACCATCGTGGGTCTGTATGCACCGACGGCGGGCACCATTACCTATTGTGACGAAAACCTGTGTGCTCTGAGTCGGGAAGCTATGCGCAAGGTTCGCAGCAAACTACAGATGATCTTTCAGGACCCCTATGCGTCGCTCAATCCACGGATGACCGTAGGAAACATTATCGAAGAACCGATGGACATCTTCAATATTGGAACCATGGCCGAGCGCCGAGAGCGTGTTCAGGAATTGTTGCGCACGGTTGGACTCAATCCGGAACACACCAACCGGTTCCCGCACGAGTTTTCTGGGGGACAGCGTCAGCGCATCGGCATAGCTCGAGCTCTGGCCATGAATCCGGAGTTCATTGTTGCGGATGAACCCATTTCGGCTCTTGATGTCAGTATTCAGGCCCAGATTGTGAACATGCTCGAAGAT
>NZ_QXIU01000048.1:0-3075 GCF_003570935.1 Candidatus Cryosericum odellii | reverse complement strand
CGGATTGAGATGCAACGCCAGCGTATTGTGCTCAAGGGAGACCTTCCCAGTCCAGTGAATCCGCCGAGTGGGTGCCACTTCCGAACGCGGTGTCCCATTGCACAACCGATCTGCGCTGAGCAGGAGCCCGAGCTGCGTGACATGGGTTCTGGTCACATGGTTTCCTGTCACTTCGCGGGCTAAGGACGTACTGGCAAGTCTGACAGGGGCCGGCCGAAAGGCCGGCCCCTGTTTGTTCTGGATCCAACCATGCTCGACGAGGTTGGAAAACCTGAGAATTCGTATATAACTCAAGAGAAGTGGTTTCTGACAACCTGCAAGGCACCTGCACAGGTTGTTGACGGCAATCAAAGCAAGCAGGAGGAACAATGGAAGAATTTGAGAAGACCCTGAGCTGGCAGCAGGCAGCCATTGAGGCTGAACGCTGTCTCTATTGCTATGATGCGCCATGCCAGACAAAGTGTCCGGCGCACGTCCCGGTGCCCGAGTTCATACAATCGATTCGTAGCGGGAACTTGCATGGGGCCCGGACCCTTCTTCAGACGTCTCATCCATTTATCGAAACGTGTGGCCGTATTTGTCCCGAAGAAGCGTTTTGTCAGTCTGTATGTACGCGGTCGAAGATAGATGCCCCTCTGCGCATTCGGGAGCTGCATCGTTTCGTAACCGACTCGACCGATCCATCTGATCGTATGGAGTTGCCTGAAACTATTTTGGGCAGGGTTGCTATCATCGGGGCTGGTCCCGCGGGACTTGCCTGCGCCCGCGAGCTGAGGGTCAAGGGATTTTCCTGTGATGTGTTCGAGGCTCGGCAGATGGGTGGCGTGCCCAGTCAGGAAGTGTCTACGCACCGGTATCCGCGCGAGGTTGACGAACGGGAAGTCCGCTTCCTGACGTCCACATTCGCTGCACATGTTCGTACGGAGCGCGTGGTGGACCTGAAACCTCTGGCTGCTGATTATGACGCTGTTTTTGTTGCAACAGGACTGCCCTCTGAGAGTGACATAAATATTGAAGGCACACAGCTGGTTGGTGTGCATCACGCCCGCGAACTCCTGCGCAAGATGAAATCTGGCGCAACCAGCGGTGCAGGAAACCGCGTAGGTGTTATTGGTGGCGGGAATGTTGCAATCGAGGTAGCCTCCATGCTCCGTGAGGAAGACCCAACACGAGACGTCACCGTGGTCTATCGTCGTGGCATCAAAGAGTTGAAGGCGTTCAAGAAGGAGATCGAAGAAGCTACAGCACTCGGTGTGACCTATCAGTTCCTGGCAATCCCGAACAAGGTTGTTGGCAACGATCATGTGGAGGGGTTGGAGGTCACTCAGGCTCATCTGTGCGGAGAGGACGAATCCGGCCGATGCAGGTTTGAACCCCTGCCAGGGTCGAGCTTCATCATACCACTCGACACGGTGGTTGTAGCTATCGGACAGCGCGTCGACGAGGGCGCGTTTCCTGGTCTTGTTCGCAGCGACTCAGGACTTATCAGTGTAGGGGAGAATATGCAGACCAGCATACCGGGCGTCTATGCCGGCGGCGACGCCGTTCATGGTGCTCAGACTGTTGTGGAGGCCGTGCGTGACGGCAAGAAAGCGGCGGAGCAGATTGCCGCGTTTGTGGCAGGAGGCAAGTGATGTATCGAGAACACGACCTTTCGTACGATTTCCTGGGCATACATCTTGAGAACCCCTTCATTCTGTCTGCGGCTCCGCCGACGGATGAGCTTGATATGGCGATTGACGGACTGAAGGCAGGCTGGGCCGGGGTCGTCCTCAAAACCACGTCTGTCGAGAGCAATCCTGTCAACCTGAAATACCCGATGATGTCGTCCTTTGGCACAGCTGCGCACAAACTGTGGGGGTTGGGTAATATCGACCTCATTTCGCAATATCACATCGACGAGGTCTGTGAGCGGGTCGCAACACTGAAGCGCATGTTCCCCACCAAGATGATTGCAGCTTCTATCATGGGGTCACAAAAGGAAGACTGGCAGTCTCTGGTGTGGCAGCTCAAGAAGGCCGGTGTCGACCTTGTCGAGTGCAGTTTCAGCTGTCCACAGGGAAGCATGGGCGAGGCCCCCGGCCGGATGCTTGCTCAGAGCGTTGAGGCGACCGAAAAGGTTGCACGCTGGGTAAAGGAAGCTGCCGGAGACACACCTGTTCTCATCAAGATCACACCTCAGGTCACGGACAT
This sequence comes from Candidatus Cryosericum odellii, assembly GCF_003570935.1. Lineage (GTDB taxonomy): Bacteria > Caldisericota > Caldisericia > Cryosericales > Cryosericaceae > Cryosericum > Cryosericum odellii. Next base: position 882 of record NZ_QXIU01000048.1, on the reverse strand, counting down.
CGTCGAGGTCGCCAGGGCACTGAAGCGGGCCGGCGTCGATGGTGTCACGGCAAGCAACTCGGTGCCCGCACTGATCGGGGTCGATGTCGAGACACTTGAACCACGTCCTTCTCTCTTTGGCGAGGGGGCATATTCGGGCATGACGGGCATGGCGATCAAACCCCTTACTCTCCGCACCATTGCAGAGATTGCCCGCAACGTAGACATCACTGTCAGTGGAAACGGCGGTGCCTACTCGTGGAGTGATGCGGTGGAGCTGATGGCTGTTGGAGCTTCCAACGTGCAGTTCTGCACACTTCCAATGCACTATGGGTTTGGCACGATAAGGGACCTCAAGAGCGGTCTTGCTGATTATCTGGACCGCAAGGGATGTGCATCGCCGCTGGACATTGTTGGCAAGGCGCTCAAGAACATCAAGGGTCAGGAAGAGCTGGTCGCGCCTGACTCTCATTCGGACATCGACCTTGACAAGTGCATCGGTTGCGGCAACTGCTTCCGCGCCTGCAGGGATGGAGCTCATAGAGCGATTCTGTGGGATGCCGAGAAGAGGCAGCCCTCTGTGGATGCCGAGAAGTGTCCTGGGTGCGGCCAGTGCATGCAGGTTTGTCCGGTGAATGCTATCCGGATGAAGGAAGAACTGGACGGCAAGGTCCACTATTTCGAATTCAAGGGAACTCGCTAGGTCTGAGTCAAGCCTCTCTGTCCCCTGTGGCGCCTGCCGCAGGGGACATTCGCATGTGTGACCAATTGAGTGCTGTCGTGAACCCGGTATACTTATAAAGAGTGTTTGTCGCGTTCATTTGCCAGCCGAAATCTTGAGGAGGTAGTATGAGCAATGATGAACGGTTCTCGACCTTGCGGTCGAAAAGAGAGCAGATCATC
>NZ_QXIU01000047.1 GCF_003570935.1 Candidatus Cryosericum odellii | reverse complement strand
ATACAGTCGATTCGCAGTGGGAACTTGCATGGTGCACGAACCATTCTGCAGAGTGCACATCCATTCATCGAGACGTGTGGCCGTATCTGCCCCGAGGAAGCGTTTTGCCAGTCCGTGTGCACGCGGTCGAAGATAGATGCCCCTCTGCGCATTCGGGAGCTGCATCGTTTCGTAACAGACTCGACTGATCCATCCGATCGTATGGAGCTGCCTGAACCAAGTCTGGGCAAGGTTGCCATCGTCGGTGGTGGTCCTGCGGGACTTGCCTGTGCCCGCGAGCTGAGGGTCCGGGGATTCTCGTGTGACGTGTTCGAGGCTCGGCAGGTGGGCGGCGTGCCCAGTCAGGAAGTATCCACACATCGGTATCCGCGTGAGGTCGAAGATCGGGAGGTCCGTTTCCTGACGTCTTCATTCGTTGCGAACGTCCGTAGTGAGCGTGTGACAGACGTGAAGCCTCTGGTTGGTGACTATGACGCGGTCTTTGTCGCGACGGGACTACCCTCTGAGAGCGACCTGAACGTCGAGGGTATTGGGTTGGTCGGTGTGTATCACGCCCGCGACCTCCTGCGCAAGATGAAATCCGGTACAATCAGCGGCGCAGGAAACCGTGTAGGGATTATCGGTGGTGGAAATGTCGCGATCGAAGTAGCCTCCATGCTCCGCGAGGAAGACCCGACACGAGATGTTACCGTGGTCTACCGTCGTGGCATCAAAGAGCTGAAGGCGTTCAAGAAGGAGATCGAAGAAGCTACGACACTCGGGGTGACCTATCAGTTCCTGGCAATTCCCGACAAGGTTGTTGGCAATGATCATGTGGAGGGGTTGGAGGTCACTCAGGCTCATCTGTGCGGAGAGGACGAATCCGGCCGATGCAGGTTTGAACCCCTGCCAGGGTCGAGCTTCATCATACCACTCGACACCGTGGTTGTGGCTATCGGGCAGCGCATCGACGAGGATGTGTTTCCTGGTCTTGTCCGCAGTGCCTCAGGATTTATCAGCGCAGCGGAGAACATGCAGACCAGCATGCCGGGCGTTTATGCCGGCGGCGACGCCGTTCATGGTGCTCAAACTGTTGTGGAGGCTGTGCGTGACGGCAAGAAAGCGGCGGAGCAGATTGCTGCGTTTGTGGCAGGAGGCAAGTGATGTATCGAGAACACGACCTTTCGTACGATTTTCTGGGCATACATCTTGAGAACCCTTTCATTCTGTCTGCGGCTCCGCCGACGGACGAGCTTGATATGGCGATTGACGGACTGAAGGCCGGGTGGGCCGGGGTCGTCCTCAAGACTACTTCTGTCGAGAGCAATCCCGTCAATCTGAAATACCCGATGATGTCGTCCTTTGGCACAGCTGCGCACAAACTGTGGGGGTTGGGCAATATCGACCTCATTTCGCAATATCACATCGACGAGGTCTGTGAGCGGGTTACAGCATTGAAGCGCATGTTCCCCACCAAGATGATTGCAGCTTCTATCATGGGGTCACAAAAAGAAGACTGGCAGTCTCTGGTGAAGCAGCTCAAGAAGGCCAGCGTCGACCTTGTCGAGTGCAGTTTCAGCTGTCCACAAGGAAGCATGGGTGAAGCCCCTGGCCGCATGCTTGCACAAAGCGTTGAGGCGACGGAAAAGGTTGCACGCTGGGTAAAAGAAGCTGCCGAAGAGACGCCCATTCTCATCAAGATTACGCCACAGGTCACAGACATCGTCGAAATTGCCAGGGCACTGAAGCGGGCCGGCGTCGACGGTGTCACGGCAAGCAACTCGGTACCCGCGTTGATTGGAGTTGATGTGGAGACACTTGAACCACGCCCCTCTCTCTTTGGCGAGGGGGCATATTCAGGCATGACAGGCATGGCGATCAAGCCCCTCACTCTCCGCACCATTGCAGAGATTGCTCGCAACGTAGACATCACTATCAGTGGAAACGGCGGCGCCTACTCGTGGAGTGACGCGGTGGAGCTGATGGCTGTTGGAGCTTCCAACGTGCAGTTCTGCACGCTCCCAATGCACCATGGGTTTGGCACGATAAGGGACCTCAAGAGCGGTCTTGCAGATTATCTGGACCGTAAGGGATGTGCATCGCCGCTGGATATTGTTGGCAAGGCGCTCAAGAACATCAAGGGGCAGGAAGAGCTGGTCGCGCCTTGCTCTCATTCGGACATCGACCTTGACAAGTGCATCGGTTGCGGCAACTGCTTCCGCGCCTGCAGCGATGGAGCTCATAGAGCGATTCTGTGGGATGCCGAGAAGAGGCAGCCCTCTGTGGATGCCGAGAAGTGTCCTGGATGCGGCCAATGCATGCAGGTCTGTCCGGTGAATGCTATCCGGATGAAGGAAGAACTGGACGGCAAGGTCCACTACTTCGAATTTAAGGGAACTCGCTAGGTCTGATTCAAGCCTCTCTGTCCCCTGTGGCGCTTACCGCAGGGGACATTTGCATGTGCCGTCGGTTGAGTGCTTTCATGAACACCGTATACTTACAAAGAGTGTTTGTCGCGTTCATTTACCAGCCGAAATCTTGAGGAGGTAGTATGAGCAATGATGAACGGTTCTCGACCTTGTGGTCGAAAAGAGAGCAGATCATC
>NZ_QXIU01000046.1:15673-15871 GCF_003570935.1 Candidatus Cryosericum odellii | reverse complement strand
GGTCCTCGGACTGGGGCCTTTTCTGTTCGGATCCTCTGCAACCTTTTGACACCAACTGGGATATCATAGTTGAAAGGCAAGAGCATCGATGTGAAAGGATGGCCCTATGGACGACGAGCTCAGAACAGTTGTCACACGTGTCCACTCAGGAGAGGAAGCAGCGTTTGACGACCTGTATCATCTCACGGTTCGACAACT
>NZ_QXIU01000046.1:11719-15585 GCF_003570935.1 Candidatus Cryosericum odellii | reverse complement strand
GCCGATCGCCTCGTGATGGGGTTGTTTTACGGCGACCAGACGTCTATCCAGGACATTTGCAGGATGACGGGTGAGAAGGAAGGAACAGTCAAGTCTCGGCTCTCACGAGCACGGGAACGGCTGCGGGAGGTAATCGACCATGGAACATAACGACAGAGAGTATACAGACATGCTGAACAACGAACTCAAAGATATCGAGCCGGGCGCCGGACTGCACAGCAAAGTGCGGGACGGGATCGCGCGGAATGTTGTACATATGCGCCGCCGCAATACAGCTCTCGGAGCTGTTGTCATTGCTGTCATCCTGACTATGGGGCTCAGCGCGGTAACGCCGGTCTTTGGCCGGAACGGAACGCTGCCTCAGGTCATCACGGCTATGGCAGCGGAACGGCAGGCAAAGAAGATGTCAAAGACACTGGGCAAGTCTCCCGTCGAACAGACAGGCACAGCTCTGCAGACTTCAGTGACGACCGTGCAGACCGTCAGTGACAGCGCGTTGTCCGAGACGGACGGCGTCCTTGCGCTCGTGATCGCCAACAAGACAGGTACACCAGTGGCTGATGTTCTCAAACTGAGGGCCACCGGACTGGGCTGGGGACGTATCATGGCCCAGCTGAACGTTTCAGGCCGCGACATCGGCAAAGCGATGAGCCAGGTGAAGGCAGCTGCTGCGACGAAGGGAAAGGGAGAAAACTCCAAGCCCGCAGTCAGCAACACTGACGGAAACAAGATTGTCGTGAATGGTGAGATCACAGGCTTCTCGACCACTCTCATCACCGTTGCTGCCAAGACGTTTGTCATCGGGTCGACAACACAGCTCAAGTACCAAGGCAAGGCAATTACGCCAGCTGACATAGCAGCCAAGCTGCTTACAGGCAAGCTCTACGCCACTGTGCAGGGGACGAAGCAGGTCGATACGAGCATCCTCGCCAATGTCATCATCGTACAGGACATCGCAGAGCAGACAAACCCCAGCAATGAGCAGGCTAATCCCAGCAACGAGCAGGCAGCTGTCAGCAACGAGCAGCAGGCGCGTGGCAAGGTCACAGTCGTGTCTCCCACCGTGCTGCACATCGACGGCTTCGCCAATGACATCATCCTCAATGCTGATACGAAAGTAGAACAGGTTGGCGCTGGGACCACGAACATTGCTGCCATCAAAGTCGGGCAGACTGTTCAGGTCCACATGATTCTGTCGGGTACGACGTACACTGCGCAGCAGGTCCACATCGAAGACGCGTATGTGAAAACCGCCACGACAGCAAACGAGGATCAGACGACAAACTCGGCCGTAACCACGTGGCAGGGTACAATCGCCGCCATCTTCCCCGATAACTCCATCACGGTGACGACGGATGCCAACTCGCTGCTTGTCTTCCGCATCACAGCGACATCGGTGCTGCAGAATACATCGCACAAAGTACTCTTGTTTGCGACTCTCACAGCCGGTCAGAAGGTCACCATTATGGGAAGAACCTTGACCGATAATTCAGTTGAGGTCGTGAAGCTTACCGTAACGACGAGCACCAGTGTGAACCCCGGCAAGGGTAAAGGCAAGCACTGACAGTAGTCTGTTGTTTTAGTTCCTGGCCCGCAGCTTGCCCTGCGGGCCTTTTCTATTTCCCAAAGTCCTGCAAAACAGCAGGTGACCCTCGTCAAACCTCGCTTCGGAAGGATGATCACCAGATGAAAGCGTCTCCTCGGAAAGTAGAAAGTTGTCTGCCAGTATTGCCGATAGCATCGCGCGCAGTACCATGTGACCATGGACACAGTCACTCGCAAGTCACTGATTTATCACACCGGCATCGGCGGCACTGGCGCCTATGCGGCGACACACGTGGTCGGCTGCTCGCATGGGTGCCGCTTTCCGTGCTACGCCTTCCTCATGATGCAGCGGTTCGGGAAGGTGGCCACCTATGAGGAATGGTGCAGGCCTCAACTGGTTGCCAATGCGCTGCAGCTGGCGCAGAAGGAATTGCCGCGGTTGCGCGACAAGGCGCACTATGTGCACCTCTCGTTTGCGACTGACGCGTTCATGTATCTGCATCCGGAGGTTGTCACGCTGACGCTCCAGCTCATGCACCTCATCAACTCCTATGACATTCCCGTACATACGCTGACCAAAGGGGTTATCCCAGAGGAGGCGCTGCAGCTGTCGCACCACAACCAGTTCGGCATCACCCTTGTTTCTGTCGACGAGGACTTCCGGACGCGGTACGAACCGGGTACCGCCCCTTATCCCGAGAGGATCGCGGGACTGCGCCGTGCACACGACCTTGGGTTCCACTGTTTCGTCAATATGGAGCCCTATCCGACACCCAACATCTGGCAGCAGGACATTCTCCACGTCCTCGAGGCCGTCGACTTCGTGGATGAGATCCGCCTGGGCCAGTTGAATTACAACGATATCGTCAAACAGTATCCGGGATGGCGCGCGTTCTACCGCCAAACGGGCGTCATTGCACGTGACTGGTGCGCAGCGCACGGCATTGGTTACGGTGGCATTGCAGCGGCCGACACTCCACGCCCCCGGCGCAGGGCTTCGGACCCGGGCGATCTGTTCAGCGCGTAACCGAGAATGTTACACTTTGGGACGGTCCCAAACTGTAACATTCTCCGTGCGGGCGAGCCCTTCGGCTGGAATCGTGGTATAACAACAGTACGTGGTGATTCAGGTGGAACGGGAGGAACCGATGACGGACGGCGAGCGAACGCAATGGGAAGTCGTGGCACAGGCGCTGGAGGAAACGGGAGATTACCGTATCGTCCGAAAACTCCACGAGGTGGAGCGGTATACCGAGCCCGACGGTGAGCCGGTTCAGCTGGGCCTGGTCCTCGACACGGAAACGACCGGTCTTGACGCACAGGTGGATGACGTCATCGAGCTGGGCATGGTCCTGTTCGAGTACGCACCCTCTACAGGACGCGTCTACCGCATCGTCGACGCCTTCGACGAGTTGAGGGATCCTGGACGCCATATTCCTGCCGAGATTACGGCTCTGACCCACATCACGGACGACATGGTCCAGGGACATCATGTTGATGCCGCTGCCGTGGAAGCCTTCGCCTCGCGCGCCACGCTCGTCATCTCCCATAACGCCGCTTTCGATCGTCCGTTCGTCGAGAAGCAGTGGGACGTGTTTGCGAGGAAGCCCTGGGGATGTTCCATGAGCCAGGTTCAGTGGCACGACGAAGGTGTCGGGACCCAGAAACAGGAGCTCATTGCACTCTGTCTGGGCTTCTTCTATGAAGCCCACCGCGCCGAGAACGACTGCCGGGCGCTTCTGCACATTCTCGCCGGCACGCTGCCGTTGTCTGGCCGTCCGGTGCTGAAGCCTTTGCTTGACCACGCCGCGGCGGACGATGCCCACATCTGGGCCGTGGGTGCTCCATTCGAGGCGAAGGATCTGTTGAGGATGCGAGGGTACAGGTTCAATAACGGCACCAACGGCAAGCCCAAGGCCTGGCACATCACAGTGATGGCGGAGGAGCTGGACGCCGAACTGGCGTTTCTGGACGGCGTCTACGGCGAGAACGCGCGCAGCAGGGTGCGTATCGATATGACGTCGCCGCTGGACCGATTCTCGAGCCGGGCCTGACATGGAGAGGCTGGTTTTCGACGTTGAGACCATCGGGACGACCTGGGAGTCGCTGGACCCTGCTGTCCAGGAGTCGCTGCTGCGATCGGCGGACACGGATGAAGAACGCCAGGAAGTCCGGGACTCGCTGGGACTCTTCCCCGTTACGGCACAGATAGCCTGTATTGCGCTCTACTCGCCCGAGCAGGACCACGCGGCCGTCTATTTCCAGGGACCGAACGGTGGGATGGAGACCGTCCGTGAGGAGAAGGTGGTGTTTGTCCCCTG
>NZ_QXIU01000046.1:0-11620 GCF_003570935.1 Candidatus Cryosericum odellii | reverse complement strand
GCCGAAGCGCGAGGTGCATGGGAGCGATGTCGCTGCCCTGTACGCAGCCGGCGAGTACATGAAGATCGCACGGTACTGTCTGGGTGATGCCAAGGCGACCGCACAGCTGTTCGACCTGTGGAGCAAGTACATGCGGTATGCCGGGCCAGGGCAGGAGCCGGCACAGAGTTAGCGTCGGATAGAGCGTTCCTATATCTGTCTCTGTGCGGCCTTGATAATGTCCGCGAGGACGCCTGAGGCGGTAAGGATGGGTCCTCCACCGATGCCGCGGACGACGACCGGGAGGTCACCGAACCGGCTGGTGCTGAACAGGAAGATGTTCTCAGAGGGTTCCAGTGTCCCCCAGACGGATGCCTGCGGGAAGCTGCGGAGACCGAGCGTCACAGCCCCATCAGCGGAGGCTGAGCCAACGTAGTAGGTGACCATCCCTGGCTGCCGGGCTGCCGTCAAGTGGGCTGTGAGACGTGTCATGCCCTCACCCTGGAATGCCTCGAAATCCGGGTAGTCCTGGTCGAGCAGCGGCTCCTGGTCGACGTCACCGATGCTCGTGGGGAGCCCCATGGTCTTGGCCAGGATGACGATCTTGCGCAGAGCGTCGCGGCCGGCAAGGTCCGTCAGTGGGTTTGGTTCCGCAAACCCTCTCCGCATCGCGTCTGCAATAGCTGTGTCCAGCGGAAGCCCGCGGTTGAAGCCCCCCAGGATGCACGACAGCGAACTGCTGGGCAGGGCAACGATGCGCTGGATGGTGTCACCTGTCGTCATGAGGTCGACAAGTGTGCTGATGACAGGCAGGGAGCCACCAACGGTGCATTCATAGCGGAATGGCGTGCTGGCGTGCTGGCTTGCTGCTCGCGCCTGCTCGAACCAGCCGGGCGTCTCCGCGAGAGGGATCTTGTTTGCCGTGACGACCGGGATGCCCATCCCCAGGGCTTCCAGGAGCAGAGGCCCTGTCTCGGCTGTGGCCGTGACGTCGACCAGCACGTACCGTGTGGCATCTGGAAGCCCGAAGCGGTCGAAGATGGGATCCAGGACGTCAAGCGTCATGCCGGGCGCGCGCTGTGTCCATTCATCGAAGGCGGCCCCCCTGTCGGCTGCTCGCAGTGCCAGGTCGTCACCCAGTGCAACGCTGCTGCTGCGCACGACAGCGGCGTACTGCAGATGGGCGCCGGTCTCGTGCTCGATGCGTGCCCGGTTCTCGACCGCCAGGTGGACCAGCGGTCCGCCGACCTTGCCATATCCCAGCTGGATAACGTGTGTTGTGGGTGCTGTTTTCATTGCAGTTCCTCCTCGATGATGCGCGCTATTGTCTCTGGATCCAAGGGTACGTGACGCGGTTCATTGGCACAGGCGGCCGATGCCGGTTCACACCCGATGGCCTGGCGGTCAAGGTCATGCCTCAGTGCAGTTTGTCGAGCTCTTCCTTGCTGAGGCGGTTGTGGCGGATGAGGCGCCCGGTGGTGGCAAAGACGACGTCTTCGGCGATGTTGGTCGCCAGGTCGGCGACACGCTCGAGGTTGCCGCTGATGAATAGGACCTGCAGTGCGCGATCGATCGTGCTGGGATCGGCCATCATGTAGGTGAGCAACTCGCGCAGGATCTGCTGGCTCAGGTTGTCGACGATATCGTCGCGTTCCACGACAGCGATCGCAAGACGGGTGTTCTGGGTCGAGAACGCCGTCATTGCGTCGGCCAGCATCTTCCGAGCTTCTTCGCTCATGCGGGGGATGTCAACGTAGGGCTTGATATCGGGCCGCGCGATCAAGTACTCCGCACTCTCGGCGATCTTGACGCCATGGTCCGCTAGGCGCTCGAGATCCGTGCCGATCTTAGCGTACATGTAGACGCTGCGCAGGGTCCGCGCTTCAGGCTGGTACAGCGCGATGAAGTTGATGGTTTCGCGTTCGATGGCGTGGTCGAAGTCATTTGCCATGGGCTCGTCGACGTCGATGACCTCTTTGGCAAGAGCTTCGTCCTTCGTGACGATAGCCCTCGTGCTTTTTTCCACCATGGAACTGGCCAAGGCGCTGAACACAAACAGCTTGTCTTTGATTTCCTGCAGTTTCTCTTCGTGCATGGCCTACTCCTTCCCTGTCATCCGTACTTTCCGGACAGGTAATCTTCGGTTCGCTTGTCCTGTGGGCCGACGAAGACGCGCTTCGTCTCGCCGAACTCCACCAGTTCGCCCAGCATGAAGAAGGCGACGTAATCTGAGATGCGCGCTGCCTGCTGCAGGCCGTGAGTCACAAATATGATACTATAGTCAGACTTGAGGTCGGACAGCAATTCTTCGATGATCGCCGTCGACTTCGGGTCGAGGGCGCTGGTCGGCTCGTCGAACAGCACGACTGCCGGCTCCATGGCGATCGTGCGCGCAATGCACAGGCGTTGCTGCTGCCCTCCGGAAAGGGATGTGCCGGCCTTGAACAGTTTGCTCTGGACTTCGGCCCACAACCCGACCTTGTTCAGGGTCGCCTCCACGATCTGGTCCGCTTTTTCCCGCGAGAGGCGCTGCCCGGTAAGCCGGTAGCCGGCAAGCACGTTCTCATAGACAGTCATCGTAGGGAAGGGGTTGGGCCGCTGAAACACCATGCCGATATGCTTGCGGACGTCCACAATGTCCATGGTCGACGTGTCGATGCCGTCGAGGAGGACAGTGCCGGAGGAACGGGCCCCAGGCGTCATCAGGTGCAACCTGTTGAGCGTCCGGACGAAGGTTGTCTTACCACAACCAGACGGACCCATGATCGCGGTGACTCTGTTCTTCGGGATGCGCCCTGAGACGTCGAACAGGACCTGATCCTTGCCAAACCAGGCGTTGATCTTCTGTGTTTCGAGAACAATGACAGGTTCTTCCATGGTTGCCTTCCTTATGCCTTCACCCGCAACACGCGGGCGATGAGATGTTTGGCGCCGTACTGGAGCAGCAGGATGAGCAGGACGAGGACAAATGCGGCGCTCCAGGCCTGCTGCTGGAGGGCGGGATATGGACTGCTGGCATTGACGAAGATCTGCAGCGGAAGCGCTGACATCGGACGCAGCATGTTCCACTCGACATACCGGCTGCCGAAGGCTGTAAACAGCAGAGGTGCGGTCTCCCCTGCGATACGGGCCATGGACGTGAGCAGTCCCGATGTAATGCCGGCCGCCGCGGTCTTGATACTGACATTCCAGACCACGCTCGACCTTCTGGCGCCAAGAGCGTATGCTGCTTCCTTGAGGCCGGAGGGGACGAGATTCAACACTTCTTCAGTGACACGTGTTGTCGTCGGGACGAACATGAAGGCGAGCGCAATGCTGGCCGACAGGGCGGAGTAACTGCGAAAACGCATAACGAGGAACGTGTAGCCGAAGATGCCGATGACGATGGAGGGCACACCCTGCAGGGCGTCGGCGCACAGGCGCACGATGTCGGCGAACCGCTGGCCCCGGTGTTCGGAGACGTAGATACCGGCAAACATGCCAAACGGTGTCCCGATGGCGGCTGCCACGAGCGTGATGAGGAAGGTGCCGACGATGGAGTTGAACACGCCGCCGCCGCTCTCGCCCATGGGCGTCGGCGTCTTGGTGAAGAAGTCCCAGTTCAGGTATTTGACGCCGGAGATGAAGATGTGCCAGACGATGATGGCAAGGACGCCAATGAGCAGCACGGCGGATGCAGCGACCAGAAATGCCATCACGCTGTTCTTCAGCTTCCGGGGAGTCATTGCTGCACCCCCCTCCTCAGGATGATGCGTGCCATGATGTTGATGATGATGGCGATGACGAACAGAATGAGGGCGAGCTGGATGAGCGAGCCGATGTAGATGGGCGACGTTGCCTCCAGGAACTGGTTGGCAATCGCCGACGCGAGAGTATTGGCTGGATCGAACAGACTTGTCGGCATCTTCATCCCATTGCCAATGACCATGGTAACGGCCATCGTCTCGCCAAGAGCCCGGCCGAGAGAAAGCACGAGGGCGCCGACGGTGCTTCTGCGGACGTACGGGAGTTCCACGTTCTGGATCGTGTCCCACTTCGTCGCGCCGAGGGCGAGCGCTCCTTCCTTGAGTTCGGTGGGAACGACAAGCAGCGCTTCCAGGATAAGTGATGCGCTGAAGGGCAAGATCATGATAGCCAGCAGCAGGATGGCTGCCAGGAGACCGACGCCGGTCGTGCCGCTGGCGACCAGGGCTTTACTGCCCACCAGCTTGCCAAACCAGACCTCGAACTTGCCGACGAGGGGGACGAGGACGAACAATCCCCAGAGGCCGAAGATGACAGACGGCAGTCCGCCGAGCAGCGAGATGAGGTATTTGACCGGTTCCGCGACCTTCCTGCCGGCGTAGTCTGCCAGAAAGATGGCGATGCCCAGCGCGAACGGGGTCGAGATGAGGAGGGCGCCGAATCCTGTGACGAGCGTGCCGACGATCATAGGCAGGGCGCCGAATTTCTCGGTGACGGGGTTCCACTCGCTGTGCCACAGGAAGTTCCAGCCAAATGTGGCCCGGGAAGCGCGAGACGTTATGATGAGCTGGACGAAGAAGAGGACGATCGTCGCGACGAGAGCTACGGCTGCAACAAGGCTCGCGGCCGTGAACGCCCTCTCACGGGCAGCTTCCCGTCGATCGTTACGGGATGGTTGTGCCACCATAGGTCATGGAGTTGACGAGCGCAAGCGCCTTTGTCACGGCGGGCGCAGGTAGCTTGGCATAGGACAGCCCTTCGTTGATGGACTGGCCGTCGGCGAGTATCCAGGTCAGCAGTTTCTTGAGCGCCTGTGCCTGGGCAAGGGTGCGGCCGACGTAGTTCTGTTCCTTGTAGACGAGGATCCACGTGAAGGAGCTGATAGGGTAAGCATCTTTCCCTGGGCTGTTTACGATCGCAACGCGCAAGTCGTCGGGAAGATTGACCGCGCCAGCTGCGGCAGACGACGTCAGACTCGCGGTGATAAATGTGCCGGCAGCGTTTTTCAACGACGCGAACGGCATCTTTGACTGAACCGCATAGACAAGCTCGATGTAGCCGATGCTCCCCTTCGTCTGCGAGATCATGCCCGCGACGCCGTCGTTCCCCTTGCCTCCGATGCCGGTGGGCCAGCTCACCGACTTCCCGGCGCCGACCGTCGATTTCCACGATGGGCTGACGGCTGCCAGGTAGCTGGTGAAGATGGATGTTGTTCCGGAACCATCTGAACGATGGACGACCGTGATGGTGAGGTCAGGAAGGGAGATTCCAGGGTTCAGGGCCGATATCGCCGGGTCGTTCCAGTTGACGACTTTTCCGAGGAAGATCCCCGCCAGGACCGCGCCATCCAGCTTCAGCGACGGGTTTCCGTCCAGATTGTACGACAGGACCACGGCCCCGATGCATGTAGGAATATGGAGGACGGGTGCGCCCATGGCCGCTTCCTCCTGATCAGAGAGGAACGCGTCGGAAGCCCCGAAGTCGACGGTCTTGTCAGTGAGAGCTTTGATGCCGCCGCCCGAACCAATGCTGTTGTAGTTGACGCGCACGCCGGTGGTACTGGCATACGTGTCGAACATCTTGGAATAAAGGGGGTATGGGAAGGTTGCGCCGGCCCCGGACAATTCCTTGACAGTCGTGGAACCTCCCTTAGGACTGCAGCCGGAAGCCACAAGGGCGACGGTCAGCAGTATTGTCAACAGTATCGAAATGTGCCGCCTGTTCTTCATCCAGACCTCCGTAGTTTTTCAGGTCTCGCCATTGGGAAGACGACCTGTATCTACAGCATACGTTGTCAGGTTAAGAGGTGGTATAGCAGTTGCTAAGATTGTGTTAAGACTGTAGTGCACCATCCCAGGCTCCCATGCTGGTCTCTATGGCTATTTCACTGGCTTTCCCTGCCATGAGAGTTGTTCGAGAAGGGCGATGGCTGCTTTTCGGACGCCTTCGGGCAGGCCGCCATACTGCAGTGGCAGGGCAAGGGACTGTCCGTCGCCAAGAAGCCACGAGATCAGGTTGTAGATGGCCACAGCCCGCTCTCGCGACCGGCCGTCATAGGCCTGGTCTCTGTAGAACACCAGCCACGTGAAGCTGACGATCGGATAGGATGTAGCGCCAGGTCGGTTCAGGAGCGTTCCCTGAAGGTCGGCGGTCACATCGGGCGGGACAGCAGCCTGCATTGAGGAGATGCTGGGGACGACGAATGCGCCCGAGCGGTTGCGAAGAGCGATGCAGTTGAGGCTGGACTGCACAGCGAACGTGTATTCCATGTAGCCGATTGCCCCTGTGGTCTGCCGCACCATGGCCGCCATTCCCGCATTACCTGTAGCGCCGATGCCGGCCGGCCACGCGACGAGTTGTCCGGCCCCGACCTTGTTGTTCCAAGTCTGATCGGCGGCGGCCAGGTAGGTCGTGAAGATGCCCGTAGTGCCAGAGCCGTCTGCACGGTGGATGACGACGACGGGCGTGTCCGGAAGCTTGACGACAGGGTTGAGCGCTGTGATGCGGGCATCGTTCCACGTCTTGACGTCACCCCGGAACATTGCAGAGACGAGAGCGGCGTCCATGCGGAGAGCGGGGTTACCCGGCAGGTTGACACAGATCGCGACAGCCCCAAGGCAGGTCGGAATCTGAAGGATAGATGCCGGCAGACGAGCTTGGTCCTCGGCCTCCAAGAGGAGGTCGGTGGCCCCTACGTCGATCGTGCGGTCCTGCAAAGCGCGCAGAGCTCCGGACGAGCTCAGTGCTCCATAGACAGCTTTCACCTGTGTCTTCTGGTACCACGCGTCGAGCTGCTTGACATACAAGGGCTCGGCAAACGTGGACCCAGCGACAGCAAGGTCCTTGACTGGAGCCCCCGGAGCAGTCCTGCAACCGACTGTTCCGATCAGCAGACTGCAAATCAGCACAGATGCGGCAATACGCTTCATGCGTCTCATAGGTCCTCCCTCTTCGTGTCGGATGGTTGTCCAGATGTCGCAGCAGGTCTGCGAGGCCCCAGGTTCTTGGGAATATGAATGACAAAAGTTGTTCCCTTATTGATCGTGCTCTCGACATCGATCGTCCCGTTGTGAGCAAAGACGATCCGCTTGACGATGGCGAGGCCGAGGCCGGTGCCGGGGCGTCCGTGGTCGCTGGCACGGGAATAGAAGCGCTCAAAGATGCGTGGCAGATCTTTGGCAGGAATGCCCTGACCAGTATCTGAAACACTGAGGATGATATGAGAAACATCTGCAGTAGCGGATACGGTTATGGCTCCAGCCTGCGTGAAGTGATAGGCGTTCTCGATCATGTTGATGAACATCTGCAGCAGCATCAGACGGTCACCGTACAGGAAACGCCCTTCGCTGTTGACCGAAAACCGCAGGGCGACACCCGTCTCGCGCCCCTGTTTGTCGAACAGCTCTGTCAGGTCGTGCTGCAGCTCGCTGACGTCCACAAGCTCGATCTCCGGCGCCTTGTTCTCGAGGCGGGAGAGAAGCGAGATGTCCGACGAAAGCGCGATGAGACGGTCGACGTTTCGCTCGACGATGTCCAGATAGTGAGCATTGCCTGGCTCTTCCCGCAGCAGTTCGAGATACCCCCGGATAGCGGTCAGGGGTGTCTTGAGTTCGTGGGAAGCGTTCGTGACGAAATCGGCCTTGATGCGCGGCAACGCCATGGCGTCGGTGATGTCTTCGAGGACGACCAGCGCACGCCGTTGGCGAAATGCCTTCCCATCCAGTTCGTGGACACTGCAGGAGTAGTACCGACCGTGGTCCTCGGCGACGACTGTCTGTGGCTGATGCTCGCTGACGCAGCGATCGATGGCTGCAAGGCAGTCGGGGAGCGCGATGAGTTCTGCAATGTGGTGTCCCGCCACTGGCAGCGCATCTGCACCGACAAACTGGTCGAACTGCGTGTTGGCCGAGAGAACGGCGCCGGTGCTGTCGAGAATGGCAATCGCTTGCGGAACAGCGTCCAGGACGGCAGAGAGTGCCGAGGATTGTAAGTGTTCCCGCTCGATGAGCACCTCACTCTCCTGCAGCAGCGCATAACTTGCTCTCTGTGCTCGTCCGAGCTCGGTGACGTCGGCGCGCATTGCAAGGCCTGCCAGGCTCTGTACTGAATGACGTTCCAGAGCATCGGCGAGGTCTGATATCGGTCTTGTCGCCAGGCGTACAAGAATGACAGCCAACACGAGCCATAGTGCGCTGACCACAAGCAGAAGAGGCAGAGCCCAGGAGAACGTCCCGGATGCCGACTGCCAGGTCAGGCCAACCGGTGAACTTGCCACAGCAAAGCCGATGAGCGAGCCCGTGTCTTTGATCGCGACACAGACAGTGCGTTCGCGCTGGCCCGATTCGATGCGATAGGACACCACGACGCCCACGCCGACTGCGGCGGCCTGTTTCACTTCGGGATCGGCAATACGGTTGGTGATCGATCCTGGATCGAACTTTGAATCGGCGATAGCCGAACCCCTGGCATCCAGGATGGTCAGGCGAAGTCCGGCGGGAAGATTCCCGCGGACGAGGAGGGCAGCAGGGCTGCCGGCATGGAGCGCCGCGACGTACCTGTCGGACAACAGCAGTGCGGAAGCCTCGAGGCGGCTAGTCTCATCCAGGTTTGCCTGATAATGAACGGACGCGACCTCGATGACCAGTGCGGTCGCAAGCACGAGGCTGGCGACGATAAGGACGGCACTGAACACGCGAAGGGCGTACGGTCGACCCCGAATCATGTGTCCTCTTCGATGTAGTACCCGAAACTGCGTGATGTGCGCAGCAGATGTGCCGCGTAGCTGAGTTTGTGGCGGATGCTGGTGATATGTACGTCGATGACGCGTTCTACGGCGTCGGTCTCACCGGTGGCCCGCAGCAGGTCCTCTCGTGAGACAACGGAGCCCTTTCGCTCGACCAGCATTGTCAAGATGTGGTACTCTGCCGGCGTCAGGTCGATCGGTTTTCCACCAACGCTGGCGGTTTTGCGTGCAGAGTCGACAGAGATCGGTCCCGCGGTCATTGCCCTCTGCTGGGACGTGGTGGTACCCGCCTGCGCGCGGCGAAGCATCGCGCCCACCTGGGCGACGAGTTCGTGGGGGTTGAACGGTTTGCGGACGTATGTGTCTGCACCCAATCCCAGTGTGAGGATGACATCGCTCTCGGCAACCTTGGCGCTGCAGACGACGATGGGCATGTTGTCGCACGACGGGCGCTTGCGCACTGCCTTGATGACATCGGCGCCAGAAAGCTCCGGCATCATGAGGTCGAGGATCAGCAGGTCCGGAGGAGTCTTCTGGATATCGAGCCACGCAAGGAACNNGCCAATGAGCTCCCGGATGTCATCGTCGTCCTCGAGCACCGCTATGCGTTTGATGATCTCACCTCCCTGAGCGATTGTCCGCAAGACACACTTAGTGTAGTATCAGACCCTTGTCCGGGCAAGTCAAGAGGCTATTCTCGACCGTTGGACGATGGAAGAACTGTTGCCAGCATGGATGTCAATAGTAAGAGTCGACACATAACAACTCAGTGATGTTACCCAGGTGGTCTTCACTAGTCGGCATCAGGTGTTCGCGGACTACTATGCGTTTACCGCAGGCGTGACAATAGTGTGAAAAGTCCAGTTGCAATGCCCTCCCGGGCACTATACTGTTCGTAGCTGTAGCAAGCAGCAATTCTCCCTCCTTTTTCACATCGCCCCGGGCTCAACCCACCCGGGGCGTCTCCTTTTCTGAACTGTTGCTTTGTCTCTTTGGGAACATCCGTCCGGCCCAGCATCCGTGCACACGGTACAGCACCCCTCGGATGGGACGAAAGTCCTCGGGGGTCTGGGCTTGGTCGTACACCTTAGTGATGTGGCTCCCGGTTCTCACCTTGTGGAGGAGCTTCTGATTGGGAAGGAATCAGTTCACCAGGATATGCAGGCTGTGGTACAGCCGATTCAAGAGATCAATCTCCTCCTGGGTGTCATGCCTGATACAGGGGCCGGGCCCGCTACATGTCCTTGATAATGATGTTTCCGATAATGTCCGCAGCGTCAGTAACTCTGTCGGCAGCATTACTGATGTGCCGCAGCACTTCGCGCATTTTGAACATGTACTTGAAATCGTCTCCGGAGAACAGTGACGCAAGCGCTTCGTGATACGTCTCTTCAACCTCGTTTTCCATGGACTTCGCCTTCACAATACTGTTGTTCGAGGTCTGCTTGTTCCGGAAAAGGTCTTCTAATGCTCCCTCGAGATAGCGGACGCCACGCATCAGCTTCTCAACCATCTTCGTCAGGTAGAAATCGGGGTATACGTCATAAATGATCATTTCATCCGTGGTATTCAAAGCATAGTCCAGGATATTGTCCAGGACGTTGCTCAAACTGAAAAGGTCCTGCCGCTCAAGTGGGGTAACCAGACTGCTGTTGATAGCGTTGATGAGCTCTCTGCGAGCCTTGTCACCGGACTCTTCAGTCTTTTTCAGTTTCAGACGCATGTTGTGTCTCTTTTCCCCGGCATCCTGAACATCGGACGTGATTCCCAGAAATTCATAGAGCACCTTCATGCCCTCGTATGCAAGGGTCCCTTGTTCCGACAACAACAGTTGGAACTCATTGCCCTTCCTGAACATCTGATCCCATATGCGCATGACAACAACTCCTTTCAGCTCAGTGGAACAAGTACAAAATGGCAGAGGTGATGCCCCACGAAAGACAGATAGAAACGGGGACGGTGATAATCCATGCTATCACGAGATGCGTTACCACATTCCACCGCACGCAGCCTGGACGCTCACCGGCACCAGTCCCTACAAGTGCCATGTTCAACGATTCAGTGCTGCTGACGGGCAAACCCAGTCGAGCAGAAAGCAGAGTAAGAATGGCAGTAGCTCCCTGAGCAATGAAAACTGTCTTCGGGCTCGACTTCATGAGTCGAAATCCACTCGTTTGCGCGAATCCACCACCGAGGAAAAGTGTTCCTACGATGAAAACGATCCCGAGCAACGTCGTACCGGCGATAGTTGCTTGGCTTGACGCTCGACCCTGAACAACAGATGCCATATAGAGAAGGCTCAGGGTCTTTGCTGCATCATTGGCCCCATAGCCGAGTACCAACCCAAGAGAGGAAAACACCTGGAGCACTTTGAATACACGATTGGCCCGCGGCGTCGCACGAGAGCCCGCAACGTCAACGACCTTGATGAACACATAGCCAAGAACAAATCCTGCCAGAATAGCCAGAATCATTCCACCAAAAATCTCGATGATAGATTGGCGGTGGAGGCTGCCGCTCAGGCCAGCTGCCAGCGCAGAGCCCAGCAGTGATCCGACAAATGTGTATGAGATACTGACTGGAGACCTCAGCCGTTTTCCAAGCCACACCCACAGCACTGTTGCAGCAACGGTCCCATAAAGCATCTCCATCCGGATAGAAGACAGGGGCACAATTCGATTGCCAAGCGTTGTGACAACAGCCGTTCCAATCGCGATGGGCGCGACGACAATAGCAATGAACAGGAGAACGACCGCCCACACTGGGCGAATGATATTCGTTGCCACGATCGAGCCAAGTAATGTTCCTCCGTCGTTGGCCCCCATAAGCAGCTGCAGGGCTAGCGCCGCCAAGACGAAGCCATAGTATGCAAGGGTCACGTCAGAAGCATCCTTTCAAGAAACTACTTTCTATTTTATTCCAGACATACCATAT
>NZ_QXIU01000045.1 GCF_003570935.1 Candidatus Cryosericum odellii | reverse complement strand
GCTTGATATACTGCGCAAACTGGACCATGGCCGTAAGGTTGTCAGCGGGGATGTCGAAGAAGCCCTGGATCTGGGCGGCATGGAGATCAATTGCGACCACGCGGTCTGCACCCGCAACTGTTATAAGATTCGCAACCAGTTTGGCACTGATCGGTTCTCGCGAACGGACTTTCCGATCCTGGCGTGCATATCCGAAAAACGGGATGATTGCTGTAATGCTTGCCGCCGAAGCACGTTTCAGCGCGTCAAGGAGGATCAGCAGCTCCAACAGATTATCTGCAGGCGCATTGGTGGGTTGGATAACGTAAACGTTCAGTCCCCGCACGTTCTCGCTGATACGGAGCTTGATCTCTCCGTCAGGAAACCGGCCAACCTCAGCCTGACCGAGAGGAATACCAAGATAGGACGCGACCTTCTCGGCCAGCGGCTGGTTTGCATTGCCAGAGAAGATCTTGATCGGGTTATACTCACTCTCCATGCTTTTTCCTCCTGACCCATCCCTCTTTGTCGACTTGGACCGCTCGTGCGATGGCAAGAGCGTCCGGGGGCACATCATGGGTGATAGTCGACCCGGTCGCAGTGTACGCTCCCTCATGAATCGTCACTGGAGCGACCAGATTGTTGTTGGCGCCGATGAAGACGTCTTTCTCGATGACCGTGTGGTGCTTGACATGCGTGAATCCGTCGTAGTTACAGGTGATCGTACCTGCTCCAATATTGACGTTCTCGGCAATTGCAGCATCGCCGATGTACGAAAGATGTGGAACCTTGCTCCCCGCTCCCAAGGATGAGGCCTTGAGTTCACAGAAAGCGCCGACCTTTGACCGTTCGGCTGTCAGAGTCCCTGGCCGGATGTAGGAAAACGGACCAACTGCACAGTTGCTGCCTATCGTGGAGCCCTCCACGAACGATGCAAGAACCGTTGTTTCATCGCCCACCTGCGCGTCGATGAGAATCGTGTTGGGTCCAATGACGCTGGAGTTACCTACTTTCGTGCTTCCCTTCAGACAGGAACCTTGCCGGATCTCCGAATCGCGTCCGACAATGACGTCCCAGTCGACGCGGACAGTTGCCGGCATATCGATGGTAACACCCTCCCGGCACAGATGGTCCAGTTTTCGCCGTTGAAGCAGGCCGGCGGCCAACGCGAGCTCCACCCGGTCGTTCACACCAGACATCTCCCATGTACCATGAGCAACATGGCAACGCACATGGCTGCCATCCTGCACGGCCATTGAGAGGCAATCCGTGATGTAGTACTCGCCCTGAGCATTGTTGGGTTTCATCTGTGCCAGCCACCGGCGAAGCTCCACTGAACGAAACAGGTAAATGCCCGTGTTGATCTCGTGAATACCAAGCTGTTCCGGCCGCGCGTCTCGTGCCTCGACAATGCCAACAAATGCACCGTCCACGGTCCGCACGACGCGTCCCAGTTGGCCGGGGTCTTCGAGACATGCCGCCAGGACTGCCGCGTCTGCATGTTCAGCGAGACTCTCGTCTAGGAACTCGCGGTAGTCTTCCGCGGACGCAAAGGGATTATCCCCGTTGCATACAAGGACGTACTCCGCAGAAACGTAGTCCATGCCACACTGAACAGCGTGACCACTGCCATGCTGTTCGGGCTGAACCGCGTATGCCAGGCGGTCTCCGAACGCTGCACGAAACCCATCATTCTCTGCCGGTGTGACGACAACCGGCTGTACATCGATGTCCTTGAGCGCATCAACAACGTACCACACTATGGGATGGCCAAGGACATCATGGAGAACCTTGGGCACCGCACTCTTCATGCGGGTGCCGAGTCCTCCGGCTAGGATCAGGGCCTGGACAGCAGGATAAGACATCAGACGCCTAGCTCTTCAGAATGCCCAGCTCGAGAGCCGACTCATGGAACATGTCGGCTGCAAAGTCGAGTTGTTCCTTCGTGTGCGTCGAGCACAACATACAGCGGATGCGTGCCAGGTCTTTTGGAACGGTCGGAAAGCCAAGCGACTGCGCAAAGACTCCCTTTTCGAACAGCTTGGCAGAGAGATTCTTGGCAAGCTGTCCATCGCCAATGATGATGGGTGTGATCGGGGTCTCACTTCGCCAGGTGTCAAACCCATAGGCCTTCATTTTGGCCTTGAAGTACGCTGCGTTCTCCCACAGCTTGCGCACCAATTCGTCGCTCTCGGTCAAGATATCGATAACCTTCAGGATTGCACCGGCATCTGCCGGCGTGATGGTTGAGCTGAACAAGATTGTGCGGGACTTGTTCTTGAGATACTCGACAAGCGTGTGCGTGCCAGCGACGTATCCACCCACCACGCCGAACGCCTTCGACATGGTTCCGACCTCGACATCGACCTCTCCCTCGAGATGGAAATGATTCACAATACCACGTCCGTGATCTCCCAGAACTCCCTCGCCATGCGCATCGTCGACCATAGTGACTGCGCCAAGTCTCTTGGCTACTTCGACGATGCCGGGCAAGGGAGCGATATCCCCGTCCATACTGAAGACGCCATCGGTGATGACCATCTTCGTGCCTGGCTCGCTCTCGTACTCCTTGATTTTCTCTTCGAGACTAGCAACGTCACAATGTTTGAAGGGCACGATCTTCGCCTTGCTGAGACGGCAACCATCGATAATGCTGGCATGATTCAACTCGTCGCTGAAAATAAAGTCCCCATCGTGGACGAGCGCGGGAATGGTGCCAGAATTTGCCGTCAGACCTCCCTGGTACATTAGAACGTCCTCGACCTCTTTGAACTTCGCCAGTTTCTTCTCGCCTTC
>NZ_QXIU01000044.1 GCF_003570935.1 Candidatus Cryosericum odellii | reverse complement strand
TCCCTGCCAGTGAGGTTGGAGAATCCCTGTGACTGTGTAGGTCTGTCCTTTGATGATCGTGGGGGTTGGAACATCTTTCTGAGGAATTGCACTAATGTACGTCATGGTCCCATCAGGCGATCTGTCTGCTTTGTCTGAAAGCGGCTGGCAGAGATAGAAAACAACAGACAATTGCTTCTTCGAAGTCTGTCCAGCAAGGGTGACCAGGGCGGTAGTGTCTGCCCGCACCGTTCTGGTGTCGATGACATCCGTTACTTTGAAGGTAGCCTGAGTATTCATTATGTAAAGGCTCTTTCCGTCCAGGACAAACGCGGGAACGATACCCTTGCATGGAGTTGTACCCTTCTGAATATCTTGAGCCATGGTGTTGCCTTGAGGAACATCAACTGTACCAGTGGCAGCTTTCGGTGTGCAGCCAGCTGCAAGCACAAGTGCAAGCAGGATTCCCGTGAATGCCGTGATTCTTGAACTGTGTCGTGCGTTCGTTATTTTCATGCTATGCGCCCTCCAACAGGTGCTTTCTCGATCGAAACTCGGCCACTGCTATCATCATTGCGCCACATCGGTGCGGCGTCGCAACAGAGATCGCACCTTCTCAAATAAGTATAACGCAACAGCTATGTCTTGACTAATCTGGGCGCATAGACGTTGGCAAAGCCACTCGGCGTCTCTGAATGCAACGTAAGGAGAACGAGCCGAAGTGAGAAGAAGCACAGTCTGCCTGAAGTGGCTCTGGAAGCGTCAGAGAGAATGCTTTGGATCGAGCTACTTTGGTAGGAAATGCCTGACAACCAGCTTGTCGTGCCGCGCTCATCAATTACACAACTCCACTTCGATACCACACAACTCAATTCGATATTACGCAACCCATTTCCAAATCACGCAACTCTATTTGCACTCCCCAAGGGGAAGCGGAGCGTTGTCGGTATCGATTTTGATGTTAGGCATCCTGCGGCAAGGTCCGACTGCGGACGCCCGCATCCAGGGCATAGAGGAGCTTGTCCAACCGGCTGTTTCCCGCTTGACGAGCGGGCATCTGAAGCAAGACTTCGCGCACTTCCGAGGGGACGTGTTCGATCGCCCAGCGAACCTCGCCATCAGCGATGGTTGGATCGCCGGCGTGGTCAAGCTCCAGTGCCAGGGCAGCATAGGCCGCTGGACCGACAACGTGCTTGGTTTGGTGGACATCCACTAAAGGATGCGTGTAGGCGGACGATGCGGCAAGGCCAGCGGCGCGAGCGGCTGCAACTGCAGCCGGATCGCCGACCTCACGGGCAGCGGCCAGCGCTGCAAAAGCAAGGGAGCGCAGCTGAGCCGTGCGCCTTCCCCCACCGGCAAACACCCGGATGCCTTCAATCGCCGCCCGGGGTCGGGTATCTGAAACCGCATGCTTCTCAAACACCGGCAGCGCTCTTTCAGCGCAGTCCGCAGCCCAGTGCCCCAGGGCCCTGAGGGATTCCAGGCTCAGCGTGAAGTACGTGGATTCACGACCCATCATTCACCTCCTTACACTATGAATATTGCAGAGCTGAGAAAGACGAGGCCCAGGACGACATGCTTGTATTCTGCCGAGTCCATGCTACCGCGCAGACTGTCAGCCATGCTCCAGAGCTTCGATTCGAAACCCAGGTTTGCTCCCGTCGTGTTGTCCTTTGTCTTTCCGCGTGCCATGGTGCCCCCTTTGGCGTCAGTTATCAAGGCAGCCGCGCCGTACTTTCCAATACTAGTGCAGCATCATCAACGAATTGTAGCGACTGAAACAAGCCAAACAAGAGAGACTGGGAAGGAAACGATACCTGGGGTATTCTCGGAGCGATGACGTCATCGCTGGCGCAATCAGTGTTGGAGGCGATACTGAAGCTCATTCCGTCACTGCGGCCATCATCAATTGCCCGACTCTTTTGTCAAATCTCCCGACTTAATGTCAAATGTTCCGACTCTAATTGTCGCAACCATTGTCTCGTTCCGCCCTCTTGACGTCGTGTAACGGTGAATATACTGTAACGACAGTTACATATCCCCTGCGAGAGGTGCACCTTATGGAAGGCCCAAGTGAAGTGAACACGGGAGTGGAGACGAGCCAGGAGAAACCGCAGCGCAAGTTCTTCGGTCTCAGCCAGAACGTCTTCGTTTTCGGCTTTGTCTCGATGCTGACGGATTTCAGCAGCGAAGTCACGGTGAAGACGCTCCCATTGTTCCTGGCCAATGCGCTCGGCGTTCAGCCCGCGATCATCGGGTTCATCGAGGGGTTTGCCGAAACCACGGCGACCATCCTCAAATGGGTCTTCGGCTGGCTGTCAGATCGGCTCAAGAAGCGGAAGTGGCTGGCATTCACCGGATACGCCATCTCCAATATCACCAAGCCGTTTCTCTACTTCGTCAACTCATGGCCATGGGCAGCATTCCTGCGATTTGCCGACCGCACGGGCAAGGGGGTCCGCACATCACCCAAGGATGCTCTGCTGGCTGACTCCTCCGAGAAGAAGAAGATGGGACGTTCGTTCGGATACGGCAATTCGATGGATACCCTTGGCTC
>NZ_QXIU01000043.1 GCF_003570935.1 Candidatus Cryosericum odellii | reverse complement strand
AGGCGCCGTATCGAAGTAGCACACACCGCGTTTCAGGGCCTCTTCAAGGATGGCAACAGCCTGGTCCTGGCTGCAACCTTCCTCATCCACCAGTCGCTGGCATCCGAGGCTCAGGATCGGGAGTTCAACACCAGTCTTGCCAAATGGTCGTTTCTCCATGAGGTTCCTCCCTTCCGCGGTGGAGCCGCGTTCTTCATTAGTATAGCCTCACGGGGCAGCCGTACCAGCGGCCCATGTAACCTTGGCTCCTTCACCTGCGTAAACATGGTGACGGCAGGACAGGCGCAGTGCAGTGATCCTGCGAATCTGCGACAACATCAGAGGAGATGAGATATGAGCAATCGAACCGAAGAGTTCAAAGTCAGCGGTGAGAAGCTGCTGCAGCAGGTCAAGGACCTGGTCCATCAGGGCAACGTCCGACGTGTCACGATCAAGAACAAGGACGGCATCGCGCTGTTTGAGGTACCGCTCACCGCAGGTGTCGTGGGCGCGGTCTTGCTTCCCGTATGGGCGGCCATCGGGGCAGTCGCCGCTCTCGCGGCGTCTTATACCATTGCCGTAGAACTTGTCGACGCGCCGGCGAGACCGACCGTCGAAGGCTCATCCGTCGACAAGACCGAGGTTTAGGCACAGCAATCTGCCCTCGTTGGGGCACTGCAGACGGCCGGGTTTTTGCCCGGCCGTCTGGCATTTCTCTCTCAGAGACTTGAAACGTGGGGCGTTTTATCTATAGTGCCGGCATCACACCCGCATATTTGCATGGGAGGAAGTCATGGATGACGAGAGAGTACGGCTCGAGGGAATAGTCAGTGCGCTCGAACTGAAGGTCAGCGAGCTGGACGAGGACAACGTTGCAGTGGAAGAAGCAGCACGCTTGCGTGCAGAGCTTGATGAGGCATATGAACAGATCGATGCATCCGACCTGGCGGACGATGCTATCGATGATCTGATGGATCGGCTGGACGACCTTCAGGATATCCTCGAGGACCTTGCCGACAGCGACATCGACTGGGACGACGAGGAAAAGGAAGAGGAAGAAACGGACGAAGCCGAGGACGACGAAGACGATTAGTTGCTTGCCCAAGTTTCCTGAATGCAGAACGCCCCGGAGTAATCCGGGGCGTTTGTAGTATTGGGGACAGGCCCAATGTTACAGCGTTGAACGGAGGGTCAGGGTTTCAGCGCAAGCAGACGGCTGAGGAGAACGCATGCCTGGGCGCGTGTGCAATGACCCTCGGGACTCAGCTTTCCATCGGATTCGATGCCGGGGTCGGGGTTCTTGATAATGCCCCTGGTGAAGCAGGCCTCGATGAACGCGTGGGCCCAATAGCCGGACTGGACGTCAACATAGGGGAGTATCGCCGTGTCCTTCCAGTGCTGTGAGCGTGCAATGACGACGAGTGCCTGTGCCACGCTCACGGGTTCCTCGGGCTTGAAGAGGCCGCCGGGGTATCCGATCAGCCAACCTTGGTGGACAGCGGCGGCGACATAGCCTGCAGCCCAATAAGCCGTCGTGACATCCTTGAAGGGATCTGACGTGATGGCGAGCGGCTGGATACCGAGGGCACTGCAGATCAGCTTGGCGTATTCTGCTCGCGTTATCGCACTGTCCGGATGGAACTTGCCGTCTTCGTACCCGGTGACCAGACCGCGGGCGCTCAGGTCGGCAACTGCAGCAAAGGCCCACGATGAGGCGGGGACATCTTTGAATCGAAGCCCGGCGGCGATGGCCTGGGGCACGAGCTGGCGCACACGCATGATGTCGTAGGCGGCTTTGGCCAGGTCGTACTTCATGGAGAGGACTCCTGCGAGGTTCAGCTTGTAGTCGATCCATGGCGTAAACCCGTAGGTACCGGGGCAGGAGGCGATGAGGAGGGTTCCAATGCCGGGGTCGGTTTCCTCCCGCCACATGCCCAGCCCTGGACGAGCACCGCTGGTCGAAGGGAGAAGTGACGAGACTGTCGTGTAGGGAGTCGCAGCGATGGTGGACGCGGCAGCCTGGTCCTGCTCGATCTGGGCGACGGCCTGCTCCGAGAGGATGTGCTTGCCGGACCAGACGCCGCGCTGCAGGAGCATGGTCAGGAACCGGGAATAGTCGTCGGCTGTTGAACGTGCACCTCCAGCGACGTCTGGATTCCGGTTGAAACCCATCAGGTTGAAGGTCGTGTCGTCCATCCCCAGAGGTTCGGCGATATGGACACGGAAGAATTCCTGCCACGTCATCCCGCTGATGACCTCGCAGACACGGGCTCCGACCTGGATGGAAACGGACCCGTCGCTCACCGAGGTTCCGGGCAGAGAGGGCAGGGGTCCGGCGGCAATACGTTTGACACACTCCTCCAGCGTCAGCGTCCGGTCGGTGATCGAGGCGTCTGTCGCCGGCAGTCCGGAATCATAGGACCAAAGCTGTCGTATCGTGATGCCGGCCTTCTCGCCGGTGAACTCGGGCAAATACTTGGAGACGGGGTCGCCCAGCGCAAGCGTGCCCTGGTCCACCAGGGTCATCATCGCCGCCGCGGCCAGCCAGCGTGAAGCGGAGCCAATGTCCACGACTGTCCCGGGGCCGAATTTGGCGTAGCCGGCACTCTCGATGACCTTCCTATCCTTCACGACGACCAGGGCCATGCCACGTGCAGCGGGCGCAGCCGAACTCAGCAGATGGTCGACCTCGGTCATGTCGTAGGAGCCGATGGCGACGACCTGGCGTCCTGGAGCCGCACACCCGGGTGCGCTCATCAGCATTGCCAGAACAAGTATGCCGGCGACCAGGCGCAGCGCCGAGCCGCTATGGTGCAGCGATGTCTGATGCGTCACAACCGGTGCTGACTGGCGAACCGGTGCAGGTTTGCGACACTCCAAGGTTCTCCATTTGCTGTTCACAAGCAGAAGTATACCGTTGTAGGAACCACATGCAACGCTCTCCCTCGCCGGTGAGCCTTTTTCCGTCGTTCCTGCGCGGGAACGACGAATGCGCCCGTGGAATGACGTGCCGTGGGACAGGTGTTATACTGCACGTGGAGGTGACCCATGTGGAATGAGTTCAAGCGGTTCGCTCTGAAAGGCAGCATGATCGACCTGGCTATCGGTATCATCATCGGCGGCGCGGTCGGCAAGGTCATCACGTCTCTTGTCAACGACATCCTGATGCCCCCGATCGGTCTGCTGCTGGGGCGCGTCAATTTCTCGAGCATCTACATCAATCTGGGACGCACGAAGTATCCGACATTCGACCTGGCCGAGGCTGCCGGAGCGCCGACTATCAATATCGGGCTGTTTCTCAACGCGGTCATCGATTTCTTCCTCATCTCGCTCGTCATTTTCATCATGGTGAGGTCGATGAACAGGCTGAGAGAGATGACCGAGAAGAAGATCGTGGTCACGCCCCCGACTCCCACGACCAAGGAGTGCCCTTTCTGCAAGTCGGAGATTTCGATCGACGCTACTCGGTGCCCACATTGCACCAGTGAGCTGACAGTGGAGAAGTAGAAGTCTTTTCTCGATCAGAATGAACAATCGGGCGGACCGGAAGGTTCGCCCGATTGCATGCTAGAACACGCGCTTGCGGTATTCGTCCTCCATCTGTCGCAGATGGTTCATTCGATCGGCGAGGATGAGCTGAAGCCGTGAAGCTTCCTCCAGGGAGTCGCTGGAAAGAGCGGACATCAGCCGGGTGCACAGGGCGGGATTTCCGGCTGTATCGTCGGCCAGCTCGTGTCTCAGAGTGTCGATGCGTTTCCACAGATCCTGAGCGCGGTCGCTGGCCAGGTCGAGTGGCTGGCAGGCCCGTACAACGTCCAGGTCTTCGGGGATGATGCGGACCAGCAGCTCGTGTTTCCAGCGAGCAGTGGCTGCAGTGCGGAACGCATTGATCACGCGTGGTGTCAGGCCACTTCCTGCGGTCAGAACGCGAATGCGGTCCGGAAAAGCCACCAGATTCTGCATGTTCTCCCACACGGTGGCCGGAGGAACGCCAAAGAGATGGTCGCGCTCTTCCTGTGAGTAGTTCTCGAAGACGTTCTCTTCCGCCCGGTACGCCCGGTCCTGTTCAAGGTAGCTTCCGGGTTCACCTGCCTTCTTGGAGATCTCTGCGAGGAGCGCTTCGGGTGGCGTGCCGGACTCGATCGTCCATCTTATGCCGTCAAGCATTGCGAGGATGGACGCGGCTACGGCAAGGTAGGTGTTGGTGTAGGCGTTGGGAGCCCGCAGTTCGAAGCGCGTTGCTCGCGGGTTGTCGACGTCTCGGACTAGGCCTGCCAGGACCGTGCGGTTGCGTGACGGGGTGGCGGGATCGAGTCCCAGCGCCGCGACGATGCAGACAGGTGCTTCGAAACCGGGTTTGAGCCTGTTGAAGGCATCGTTGCTTGCAGAGATGAACGGGCCGACGACTTCGTAGTTGCGGAGAAGACCCATCAGCGCTCCGTATCCGATCACACTCAGGAAGTCGGCATGCATGTTCGCGGGTGCGAAGAGGTTGATGCGCCTGCCGCTGGGCAGGACGCCCGCGATGCCCAGGTGCGTATGTTCGCCGGAACCTGCGACGCCCGGGATGGGCTTGGCCTTGAAGGTGACCGTGAGGCCGTTGGCGCGAAACGTTTCCTTCACCAGGATGCGCGCAAGGAGTTCATTGTCGGCGGCCTGGAGCGCTGGGGCGTACCGCCAGTCGATTTCCATCTGCTCCATGACGTGGGTCAGTTCGCCGCCGGCCCCGATGGCTGCCTTGACGCCGCCGACTTCCTTATGGCCCATCTCGGGCTGCAGACCATATGCTTCAAGTGCCATCACCGCCTGTTCGAGAGCGGTTCGGGCGACGCCTCGCGTGCGCTGCCAGTAGTTTTCCTGCAGCATCTGCGCTGCCGAGAGCTCCTCGACGTTTGCTGTATCGGTCGGAGTCTTGACCCAGAACTCCAATTCTGTCCCGACGGTGAACTCGATGCCCGCAAGTCGCGCGGGCTCGAGGTGAGCAAGCAATGGGGACGAGGCATGGTCGCGCACAAGCTTCAGGATTTCCGCCCGTGCATACTCCACTGTGGCTGCAAGCAGAGAGCGCGAGTCGATGCGCTCACCGCGGTGTACCAGAAAGGACGGGATGCGCAGTGTCCCCACCGGGAGACCGGTCTCGTGGTCCACGTGTTCCTCGTTGTAGTCGACGAACCAGGTGGCAGTCAGGTCCGGCGCAAGATCGACCTGCGCATCGTCCAGCGAGGTCATGCCGCCCAGCACGACAGACGAACCGTCGGTCTGGACAGCCTTTCCGGCCAGAAACGCGTCGATGTCGGCGACAAAGGTCTGGATGGGGATACGCTCGTCGGTGTCGTTGCCGGCAAGGTCGATCGCCACAAGAGAGACGAAGCGAATCTCGGGATGCTCGCGGAGGATGGCGAGCAGGGTCTCGCGGCCACACTGGCCTCCAGCGATGCTATAGATGCGTTTGCCGTTCATAGGGCCTCCTCGATGCAGTTTTCCTGAGACTACAGTCGGGAGCGATTTTTGCAAGCCGTCGGCTTCACACTGCTATACTGAAAATATGAGAAACCAACATGGACAGGGCGGGGGCGAGCTGGAACCAGCGCTTGATGGCCGAAGTGCCAGAGAGCTCATCCCGGACGTACTGACTGATGGTCTGAGTGTCGTCTTCTGCGGTTCGGCGCTGGGGGATGTCTCCTGGGAACGAAGGGCCTACTATGCCAACCCGGGCAATCGCTTCTGGCAGACCCTGGCAGAGGTCGGACTGACGCCTCGCCGGCTTGTGGCTGAGGAATACCCGCAGCTGGTCGACTGGGGGATTGGACTGACCGACCTGGTCAAAACCGATCACGGGCAGGACGTGCACATCTTCGACGGCCATGTCGACCTGGACGAGGCGCGCAGACTGCTCAGGGCAAAGGTCCTGCGGTGGCAGCCGCGCGTGCTGGCGTTCACCAGCAGGACCGTGGCGGCTCAATTCCTGGGGTGGCGCGCCGTGCTGGGTCG
Organism: Candidatus Cryosericum odellii; assembly: GCF_003570935.1. Classification (GTDB taxonomy): domain Bacteria; phylum Caldisericota; class Caldisericia; order Cryosericales; family Cryosericaceae; genus Cryosericum; species Cryosericum odellii. The sequence goes on along the minus strand of NZ_QXIU01000043.1, from coordinate 584 downwards.
ACAGCCGGACTGCGTCGGGCGAACAGTGGTGTGGGTCCTGCCATCGACCTCCGGTCTGGCGCGGCGCTTCTTCGATATCGGACCCTGGCAGGACCTGGCCCGGTTCGTCCGTGACACGACCGGCGGAGTCTCTTGATTCCCTGCCGCGCGGGATACACTGATGGTGTCTGGTATCATATCGCATGAGAACAGGGAGAACGATGGTGTCTGAGACTGTTGCACGAGATGTCCACGTTATGCTGGAGGCACCGTTGCTCCAGCTTCTGGACGAATACGGCCTGCTGTGACATGACGACCGACAAACTCACATCGCTGCACATCACGATTCCTGAGCTGAGGGGCATGCTGCCCGGCATTCAAGCGTCGGTTTCAACAGCGTTCTGGGTCCCCCTCGCCGAGTTTGTCCTGCGTCGCTCGGGAACCTTCGAGGTCGTCTGTCTGCGAGAAGACACCGATGCTATCAAGCTGCTCATGCCGGTCGCTGAGACGATCGAGCGGAGACGCGAAGACGGAGCCCTGATGTTCTGGGGTGTCATCACGCCTGCGGTCACCAGGGCTGTCGTCGGGGGCCACGGTTCCGGTCA
>NZ_QXIU01000042.1 GCF_003570935.1 Candidatus Cryosericum odellii | reverse complement strand
GATGGCGACGGGGCCGGAGAGCTCGTCCCAGATATCTTGACTGACGGTCTGCGTCTCGTCTTCTGTGGCTCGGCACTGGGGGATATGTCCTGGAAGCGAAGGGCCTACTACGCCAACCCGGGCAATCGCTTCTGGCAGACGCTGGCAGAGGTCGGACTGACGCCCCGCAGGCTTGCGGCAGAGGAATACCCGCGGCTGGTCGACTGGGGAATTGGACTGACCGATCTGGTCAAGACCGATCACGGGCAGGACGTGCACATCTTCGATGGCCATGTCGACCTGGACGAGGCGCGCAGACTGCTCAGGGCAAAGGTCCTGCGGTGGCAGCCGCGTGTGCTGGCGTTCACCAGCAGGACAGTGGCAGCTCAGTTCCTGGGGCGGCGGGCCGTGCCGGGACGGCAGCCAGACTGCGTCGGTCGGACCGTGGTGTGGGTCTTGCCGTCGACCTCCGGTCTGGCGCGACGGTTCTTCGAGATCGGACCCTGGCAGGACCTGGCCCGGTTCGTCCGTGACACGACCGGCGGAGTCTCTTGATTACCTGCCGCGCGGGATACACTGATAGTGTCTGGTATCATGTCGCAGGAGAACAGGGGGAACGATGATTTCTGAGACTGTTGCAGTGGATGTCCACGCTGTACTGGAGATGCTGTTGCCCCAGCGGTTGGACGAATATGGCCTGCTGTGACATGGCAACCGACAAGCTCACGTCGCTGCACATCACGATTCCTGGCCTGAGGGGCATGCTGCCCGGGGTGGAGACTGCTGTTTCGACAGCGTTCTGGGTCCCTCTCGCCAAGTTTGTCCTGCACCGCTCGGGGACCTTCGAGATCGTTTGCCAACGGGAAGATACCGACGCCATCAAACTGCTTATGCCAGTCGCTGAGACGATCGAGCGGAGACGTGAAGACGGAGCCTTGATGTTCTGGGGTGCCGTCACACCTGAGGTCAATATGGCCGTTGTCGGGGGCCACGGTTCCGGTCACGAGTCTCTCTGGTGGTGGCAGATAGCCCTGACACGTGACGGAGACCAGGTTTTCGTTTTGCAGGACTATGGGGAGCACATGGACCTGTTCGGGCTGACCGGTGATGAAACGGCAGCGGTTCTCGATCTCCTGCCATTTTCGGCACGCATTGCTCGCACGATGGGTGTCACAGGGACTCCTTTCGAGCAACGCGATGCTGCATCCTGACGGCAGCTGGTTCAAGGACGACGCGGGGCGCACGCTCCTCCTGCGTGGCGTCAACCTCGGAGGGGACAGCAAGGTGCCGACCATCCCGGATGGCGCAACACATCATTCTGATGGCTTCTTCGACCACCGCATGGTCTCGTTCGTGGGCCGACCGTTCCCTCTCTCGGAGGCGTACGAGCATCTGTCGCGCCTCAAGTCCTGGGGGCTGATGACACTTCGGTTCCTGGTAACATGGGAGGCGATCGAGCATGCTGGGCCCGGGCTCTACGATACTGAGTATCTGGACTACGTCGAGCGGGTCGTCCGGCTGGCCGGGGAGATGGGTTTCATCGTGTTCATCGACCCTCACCAGGACGTCTGGAGCAGGTTCACGGGAGGCGACGGCGCGCCCGGCTGGACGCTGGAGGCGGTCGGCTTCGACATGACGAGGTTTGCAGACACGTGCGCTGCCATCGTTCATCAGACGCATGGGGACCCGTTCTCGAGCGTCATCTGGCCGACCAATGCGAGTCGGCTGGCGTCCGCGACGATGTTCACACTCTTCTTCGGAGGCAACGACTTCGCCCCACACGTTCTCGTGGAGGGCGAACCAGTCCAGGAGTATCTCCAGCGGCACTATGTGGACGCCGTTGTCCAGGTCGTTCGGCGCCTGAAGGGCATCTCTTGTGTCGTGGGTTATGACACGTTCAATGAACCGTCGCACGGGTACATCGGATGGAGGGACCTCACGGCGCACGAGGGCTTGATGAGGACCGACCTCATGCCGACGCCTCTCGAGTCGTTTGCTCTGGGCGATGGGTTGGAACAGGAGGTGGGCATATGGGGCACGGGACGGACCGGCTCACACCTGCAGGGACACCGAAGGCTCAACATCGGACATGCCCAGGCATGGAAGGAAGGCAGGCCGTGCATCTGGCGCGACCACGGGGTTTGGACGGCCAACAGCGAGGGCAACCCGCAACTGCTTGCGCCAGACTACTTCTCGCGCGTTGGCGGACGAGACGTTGATTTCGAGCGTGACTACCTGGTCCCGTTCATACGGCGCTATGCAGATGCTGTGCGGGCGGCAGACCCCGAAGCGCTCATTTTCGCCGAGGGCGAGCCACAGGCAATGCCGCCGCAGGTCGGCGAAGGATGTTCGGGGTTCGTGTCCGCGCCGCACTGGTACGACGCAATTCCACTGCTGCTGAAGCGGCCGAGTGCATGGTTCGGTTATGACGTCGTGCACAGCCGGATCGTTTTCGGACCGTGGGCTGTACGCCGCAGCGCCGCCTGGCAGCTCGCCGCCATCCGCCGGGCTGGAACCGAACGCCTGCACGGACCCACCGTCATCGGTGAGATCGGCGTCCCATATGACCTTCGCGGGGGAAGGGCCTTCCGGACCGGCGACTACCGGGAGCAGGAAGCACTCATGGACTGCAGTCTTCGTGCCGTGGAAAGCAGCCTCTGCTCAGCCACGATCTGGAACTACACGGCCAGCAACACCAACGAGAGGGGCGACGGCTGGAACGGCGAAGACCTGTCCATCTGGAGCGCGGACCAGGGACGGGATACGAGAGTCCTCGACCGTGGGGGGCGTACGCTCCGAGCCGTCGTTCGCCCATATCCGGTCGCCACGGCCGGCGAACCCTTGCATCTCTCCTTCGATATGCGCCGTAGGGTCCTGCGCTTCACCTTTCGTCACGACCCGGGCGTCATCGAACCCACCGAGATCTTCGTGCCGCCGTCACAGTACCCGTTCGGGTACAGAGTATGGATGACGGACGGGACCTTCCTCAAAGATGACGCAGGTCATATACTCACGTACCGTCACACACTTGGCCGGCCGACGCATACGATTATCATCCAGCCGAAACAGGCACCCAACAAGC
>NZ_QXIU01000041.1 GCF_003570935.1 Candidatus Cryosericum odellii | reverse complement strand
ATGGAGAAGTGGATTTGCACTGTATGTGGATACGTCTACGACCCGGCTGTCGGTGACAGCACGCAAGGAATCAACCCCGGCATTAAGTTTGAGGATCTTCCTGAAAGTTGGGTCTGCCCAGACTGTGGCGCCAGCAAGGACCTTTTTGAGAAAGCGTGACACCCGACGGTCGCAATGAAGTACCTCATTGCCGGAGGCTGGGCTGCCGGCACAGCGGCGGCCCTGCATCTGCGAAAACTTGATTCGTCCTCGGAGATCACGATTGTCGACGCTGAGTCTGTAGCCTATTATCCTCGCCCTGACTTGATCGAGTACCTGGCTGGTCGCAAGTCCAAAGACCAGCTTATTGTGCACGGGGCGAGCTGGTATGGCGAGAACAGGATAACTCTCATCAGTGGACGCCGCATTATGCACGTGCACGCCATAGAGCACGAAGTGACGCTCGACGACGGCACTGTACTTTCCTACGACAGGCTGTTGCTGGCAAACGGGGCATCACCTTTTGTGCCGCCCCTGCCCGGCGCCGACCAAGCCGGTGTCTTCACCCTCAGAACACTCGATGATGCAGATGCTTTGCTGGCACGCATCGTTCCAGGTGCCACCGTGGTCGTCGTGGGCGGGGGCCTGCTGGGTCTTGAAGCAGCGAGAGCTTTGGCAGAACGAGGAATGAAAGCCACCATCATCGAGTTTGCCGGCCGACTGTTGCCCAACCAGCTTGACGAACGCTCAGCGGAGATGCTCGTGGAACACCTCCAAGCATCAGGCATCACAGCTCTCCTCGGCGCCGAGTCTCAGCAAATTGTTTCAGGAGAACATGGCGCAACAGGCGTCCTCCTCAAGGACGGCCGCCTCGCACAAGGAGAGTTCATTCTGTTCTCAACCGGAGTCCGTCCCAATGTCACCATCGCTCAGGAAGCGGGTATCGCCATAGGACGAGGCATTCAAGTGAATGATTCGATGCAAACGTCTGCACCTGACGTCTATGCCGCCGGCGACGTCGTCGAGCATCGCGGACGTGTCTACGGTATCGTCCCTCCCTGCCTGGAACAAGCCCGAGTAGCGGCTCAGAACATGGTGTCCCCTGGAACAGCTACGTACGAGGGAAGTATTATGTCGAGTTCGCTCAAGACTTGCGGAATCGACGTTCTCAGCATGGGCAACATCAATCCGACCCAGGAGCAGCATGTCCAAGTGATTCAGGCACAAGGGCAACAGGCCTATCGCAAGGTTGTTCTCGAGAATGGCATCATTGTCGGCGTTATCCTCTACGGAACAATGAACGGAGCGCGGCAGCTACAACAGGCGCTAAGATCGCACACCGATCTCATGGCGTTTCAGGACCGACTGGCTGACCTTGACTGGGATTTCGCCGGCATGTAGCTTTGGCCCGCGATCGAGCAACTAATGACCTCATGCGGGGCCCCGCATCACTGCGGGGCGCTTCTTTATACCCCTGAGTCCCAATCGCCCGAGAAGGTCGTCTCGAGAGTCGAGATAACCATGCTGTCGTCCGTCACGACTCCAACTTCACGATTCTCATCGAGTGAGCCGGCGCTGAGATTATGTGATCCGACATACGCCAGGTGCTTATCCACCACGATATACTTCGCGTGGAGATAAGGAGTCTCGAGGTACCGGATGGTGACACCTGTCCCTTCCAGTTCCGATCTTGTCACAGCGTTACTGGCAATGCTCTCCGGTGCTGCAACCAGAACACGCACTATGACTCCCCGCCCAGCGAGATCCTGCAAGAGCTTGCACGTCTCCGGGTCATCGAGTACCTCGCTTGCGATGTCCACGCTGTGGGAAGCTCCTCTCAGCAAACCAAGAAGACGTTGTCGAGCATTCACAGGGCTGACGACAAGCGACCCGGCAGCACACGGATTTCGCTGTCGATCTGCCGAGAAAATGCGCACCAGGTCTCCCACCACGCTCTGGCTAGAAGTCCTGATAAGGATTTCGCGGTTCTTGTCGAAGGCACTTTTACTGAGATTGGCCGTCATGACCCAGGCAGTGGTCTCATCAATGACGATGTACTTGGCGTGCGTGAACGAGTAGACCCTGTTGCCCCAGTTGGCATCGATGCCGGAGCTTCTCAGCTCGTTGCGAACTGTCTGGTTCATGGAGAACCCCCCGAATGGCGCCTCCTCCATGATGACCCGCACATCGCATCCGTGCAGCTTGGCAGTCTGCAACGCCTGAACAATCGAAGGGTCGGAGATCAGATAACACTCCACCAAAACCGACTTTCGCGCGTTCAGAATGTCATCCACAACAAGACTCCGCACCTGTTCACTGGGTGTCACGACACAAAGGGCCTCGGCACCCAGAGGTACGACCGGAGTAACAGAAGCAGGCGCGGCGCCTCGAAAACCCATCCAGCCGAGCCCCAATGCGGCCACCAGCACTGCCGCGATAAGTACACTGAACCACTTGATCTCTTTTCCTGACATCCTTAGATAATATCAGGCCGACAGCGCCTGACAAGTGGGACGTTTGCTACCGTGTCAGAAAAACGTTGCGCAGCAACGAGAAATGGCTACACTTGGACGGGAAGCGAAGCACTTTTACCCGCAATCCTGCACGAGAAGCTCTTTCTGGAGGCAACGGAAGTGACTAGCGAGCGAACACTCTTGATGGTAAAACCGGACGGCGTACGCCGCAGTCTCGTCGGTCTGATCATTACGCGTATTGAGCAGAAAGGTTTTGTGATCTCGAACATGCGGATGTTTCGCATGGACGACGTATTCGCACGCATCTTCTATGCTGAACACGATGGTCGTGACTTCTTTCCCGCACTGCTTTCCTTCATGACATCAGGTCCCGTCGTTGCCCTTCAGGTCGAATCGCCCAACGCAATAGCGCTTGTTCGAACAACAATCGGGGCGACCAGACCCGAAGACCGGTTGCCCGGCACGATTCGAGCAGACTTCTCCACTCAACTGACCGAGAATGTGGTACATGCATCCGCATCCCCAACCGATGCAGAACGAGAGTTGGCGCTTGTCTTTGGGGACTTCCATGCAACCCTTGGCACTGTACATGAATAAACGCCCGGAATCAAGAATCAACCATAGAGGAGTGCGGACACCATGAGGGAGACAGCTGTCGAACTTGAGTCCCTACTGCGCGGCATCTCATACTGGATCAAGAAGAAGGGGCGCGATGCATTGTCGAGTGTAAAAATCACGCTGCCCCAGTTCCAGGTACTCCAGCTTGTCTACTTTGGTGAGGCCGTCAACGTCAAAGACCTCACACACCTTACAGGCCTCGCTGCATCCACTGTCTCAGAGATGGTCGATCGCCTCGTCGAACTCGCCTATGTCACCAAGACACAGAACGTACTGGACAGGCGGCAGGTCGTCCTGAAGTGCACAAAGCAGGGAGCCTCGATCATTCGGAAAGTCATCCGACAGCGTATCCAGACAGTGCAGGAGGTTACGAAGAGTATGAAGCCCGATTCAGCCGACTTCCTTGTGGCCATGTTGACCGAGTTCGTAGAGTTGTGCAAGTAATACTGCGTGCACCCTCCACTGGACCCCGGCTGAACCTAGTCCCCCGTCCGCTGAATCAAAACAGCAAGTTTTCGTAAATCACCTTGGATGACCTGCATGTACTGGGGATTCCTTAGGGCCGCGGCCGGGTGATATGTTGGCATAAAACGCTGTTCATCCTTGACCAGAATTGTGCCACGCACCTGCCCGATGGAGTATTGTTCTCCAAAGAAGAAGCGCAGTGCTGTATTGCCAAGGAGGCAGATGATCTCGGGCTCTACGATGGCCAACTGCGCATACAGGTAGAGCGAGCAGGCAGCCACCTCAGAAGGCTCCGGCACTCGATTGTTCGGGGGTCTGCACTTCACAATATTGCATATGTAGCAGTCTTTACGGCTCATTCCCTCAGCTATCAGCATTCTGTCCAACAAACGTCCCGCCTGACCGACGAATGGAACCCCCGACAAGTCCTCCTCACGCCCCGGACCTTCACCCACAAAACAGATGTGGGCGTGAGCTGATCCGACGCCCGGGACAGCCTTCGTCCGGGTGGCCCCTAGCTTACAGTTCTGACAGGACACGACCTCCTCGGCAATTGAAGCCAGGAGAGTCTCTTTCAAGTCAGACACCTGAGGACCCAAAGCCACCAGCCCCCCTCTCGGTCGGCGCGATTTCGTCGACGGCCACAAGACAAACATTCGGAACCTCAATGAACACTAGCTGTGCGATGCGGTCTCCCGGGAACACCGAGAAGGGACTATCACCGAAGTTCGCCAGCACGACCTTCACTTCGCCACGATAGTCGCTATCGATCGTACCTGGCGAGTTTAGGACAAATATGCCGTTTCTGGCTGCCAGGCCGGAACGACTGCGAACCTGCCCTTCGAGGCCAGGAGGCAACTCAAGTGCCAACCCCGTCCGCACGAGTACGACAGCTCCAGTCGGGATAATCAGCTCCCCGTCTTCTGCACTTGCAAGATCATAGCCTGACGACCCTGACGTCGCACGCACCGGTTGCCCTGCGCGAGGAACCAGTCTGTGAATGCCTACGCGCAACTCAGTGTTTTTCGGGTCCATGAACAATCGACACTGCCAGCTGGGTGGTGTCAAAAACGTCATCGATAACACCCAATGCTTCGCCGAGCGTAATCGAGTTGACCTGTTCGGTGACATCCGCGACCGTCCGTATCCGGTCTCTCATGTAAAGTTCGGAAGCGTTTCGATGCATACGACGGAAGAAGGATTCCAACGAAAGCAGAAATCCGCCGAGAACAGTCTCCTTGGCATGCTGAAGTTCAGCCATGCTGATCTTGTCCTGCCGCATGTTCTCGATCTCCTCGCGGATGACCTGCTGGACACGCGAAGCGTTCTCGGGCGAACTTTCGGCCGAGACGCCAAGCAATCCAGTATTGCTGAAACTCATGGGAAAAGAACCAATGCTGTAGACAAGAGCCTCCTTCTCGCGGGCCCTCTGGAATAGGCGACTCGACATGTTACCCCCGAAGATACTGGATACGAGATTCAGGACGGACCCCTGCTTCGAATACTGAGGAAAGCCGGGGAGCGCCATCGCCATATACACCTGCTCCGTGGGACGCTCTGTCTCTCTGCAAACAGCAGCCCGGATGGGAATTCCCCACTCGGCCCTTCCTGGTCCTTTCGCAAGCTGCCCAAAGGAATCCTCGAGGAAACGTGCCGATGCGTCGACATCGATGTCTCCCGCAAGCGAAAGAACGATGTCGGGGGCAACAAAATGTCTATGGAAATAGTCGACAAAGTCACTCCGCCTGAACGAACGCACTGATTCTACGGTTCCGAGCGGATTCGACGCAACAGGGTCACTTCCGTAGACCCCTTTGAGAAGCTCATCCGTGACGACGTCGTCAGGACTGTCCTCAAATGAGTAGATCTCCTGTTCGATGACTCTGCGCTCAAGCTCGATGGCAGCAGGGTCGAACAAGGGATACAAGAGGATGTCGGACAGCACATCAAGAGCGAGAGGCGTGTGGATTGCCGGGACACGCATATAGAACATCGTGTACTGGGTATCGGTGAATGCGTTCAGCTCACCACCCACATTCTCGATAGCTGACGAAATCTCAAGTGAACTTCGATGCTCTGTGCCTTTGAACAGGATATGCTCCATGAAGTGACTCAACCCACGCGTATGTTCGTCCTCAAACCGGGAGCCACTAGCAATAAGGGCCCCGACCGCTGCGGTCGGGTGCCCTTTGTCAACGTCGAAAACGACGCGAATGCCATTGCTGAGTGTAATGACTTCCGGTTTGCGCTCTCC
>NZ_QXIU01000040.1 GCF_003570935.1 Candidatus Cryosericum odellii | reverse complement strand
CCGGGTGCGATTTCTACGAAAGCACCAAAGTCGCGCAACTCGGTGACCTTGCCCATGTATATCTTGCCCACAACGATATCCTCGGTAATCGCGTTGATAGCATCCATAGCAATCTGGCCCTTGGCTCCGTCTGGTGCAGTCACAAACACTGAGCCATCGTCCTCGATGTCGATGTCGCACCCGGTATCGGCAATGATCTTCTTGATGACCTTGCCGCCGGGGCCGATGAGAGCGCCGATCTTGTCTCCGGGAATATGCATCGTGAAGATGCGTGGAGCCAGCGGATTGACTTCGCCACGAGGGGCAGGAAGAACCGACAGCATCTTGTCCAGAATGAAGAGGCGCGCAGTGCGGGCATGATCCAGGGCCGCGGACAACAACTCGCTGTCAACGCTGTGAATCTTGATGTCCATCTGCAATGCGGTGATACCCTTCGCAGTGCCCGCGACCTTGAAGTCCATGTCGCCATTGGCGTCCTCGGCTCCCTGGATATCGGTCAGAATGACACTCTTGTCACCTTCTTTCATCAGGCCCATCGCGATACCGGCAACCGGTGCCGTGATTGGCACTCCAGCATCCATAAGGGCCAATGTGCTGCCACAAATGGAAGCCTGTGACGTCGAACCGTTGGACTCAAGCACCTCAGAGACAACGCGAATCGAGTATGGGAACTCGCTCTCATCCGGAATGACGGGGAGCAGCGCCCTCTCTCCCAGTGCGCCGTGGCCAATCTCGCGACGCCCAGGCCCTCGCATAGGACGGGTCTCGCCCACCGAGAAGGGGGGAAAGTTGTAGTAATGCATGTAATGCTTTGTAACCTCTTCCTCAAGGCTTTCGACCAACTGACCCTCTTTCTTTCCTCCGAGGGTGACAATCGAAAGGACCTGCGTCTGACCTCGGGAAAACAACCCCGAGCCATGGCTCATCGGAAGAACACCAACATCGACCCCGATCGGCCGAATCTCTTCAGGGGCGCGACCATCGATACGCACGCCTTCAGTCACGACACGATGCCGGATGAAATGCTTGATCTCTGCGTCAAGAACCTCGCCGATGGCCAGCCCGCTTTCAGGGTACTTCGCCAACAGTTCAACGGCGAGTTCACCCTTGAATTCATCGAGGATCTTCTCCTTCTTCAGCTTCTCCTTGTCTTTAAGTACCAGAGGAAGACGCTCCATAACCATGGAACGAGCTTCGTTCTGGATAGCTGCATCGAACTTCAGCTCTGGGACGACGATCTTCTCCTTGCCAGCTTGGACGCGAAGTTCTTCCTCCATGCGGCATGTCTCTTTGATCGGTTCCTGTGCCAGTACCAAGGCCTCAACCATCTCTGCTTCACTGATCTCACGAGCCCCGGATTCGACCATGAGAATGCCATTGGCCGTGCCAGACACGATAAGATCGAGCACACTCTCGTCGATCGCAGAAGAGGACGGGTTGAAAACAAGTTCGCCATTGATTTTGCCGACCCTCACTGCGGCGACTGCGTCAACGAATGGGGCATTGCTGATAAGCGCCGCCGCTGATACCGCGTTGATGGCCAACACATCGGGCGAATTCTCTCCATCGGCAGACAGTACGTAGACGATGACCTGCACTTCCCGACGGAAGTGCTTGGGAAACAGAGGGCGAATCGACCGGTCGATGAGTCGCGAACGAAGAATCTCGCGCTCACTGGGACGTCCTTCTCTCTTGTAGAATCCACCCGGGATCTTCCCGGCTGCATACATTTTCTCAAAATAGTCGACAGTCAGGGGAAAGAAGTCGAGTCCTTCCTTCGTGCTGTTGCTGACAGTAACTGCGGCGAGCACGACAGTGCCACCCATGGTCGCCAGAACAGCTCCGCCGGCCTGTTTGGCCAGCCGTCCAGTCTCATACGTTACAGGCTTGCCTGCAATATTACCGCGAACGGTCTTTATCTCATTATTCTCCAACATTGGCTCCTACTTGCGGATTCCCAGCCGCTTGATCAATGAAGCGTAACGGCCCTCGTCAACGCGTCTTAGACTGCTGAGGAGTCTCCGGCGCTCTCCGACCAGCTTGTAGAGCCCCCGCTTGGAACTGAAATCCTTCCGATGGCTCTGAAGATGCTCTGTAAGCGCAAGAATGCGCTTCGACAGCATCGCTACCTGAACTTCAAACGAGCCGGTATCGTCTTCACTGAGTTTGAACTCACCGATAATCTTTGACTTCTCTTCGGCTGTAAGCATGTTGTACCTCCAAGGTGTCCCATGACCCAGTCTCACGTCCAGCCGGAACGAGGGACCGAGTGCGGGAGAAATGTACTAAAATTGTACCAGAAACACGGAACAAGTAAAGGAAAACCGGTCAACAAAAGGCTTCACTTTGTCATTCCCTGGCGGCCGCCGACAGACCCAAGAATGACACGCGCCCTGAGTACGTCGCGCGAAATCTGTTTCACGAGCGCGGTCGGCGAGGCAAAATGCACCTCCTCACGAAGGCGGGCTGCAAATTGTACAGACACTAGATGCCCATATACTTGCCGATCAAAGTCGAGCAGGTGTACTTCGACGGTTCGCCTGGATGCAGCAACAATCGTCGGACGAACGCCGATGTTGCAGACGCCATTCACAATCGCCCCATCTACCACAGCTCGCACCGCATACACCCCATTGCCGGGGAGCAATTTCACCGGATCGGGGACCTCGACATTTGCTGTCGGGAAACCAAGGCGTCCTCCCATCTGGTTCCCGGTGACGATGACCCCCTCGATGGAGTAGAAACGCCCGAGGAGCCTTGCTGCGCGTTCCACATCACCTTCCGCAATGGACGTGCGGATAATCGAACTGGAGCACGGTTCCCCGTCAACCATCACTGGAGCAACGATGATGAGTCTGCGCCCCGCGTTGTCGAGGATTCGGGACATCATCTCCGCATTGCCGGTGCGGCCCTTACCAAAATGGAAATCCCGACCTATGACAACAACACCCGCATTCAGGCGACTGATAAGGATCTCACTTACGAAGGCCTCAGCAGGCAGTCCTTGGAAACGAGCCGAGAAATCCTCGAGGACAATGGATTCGACCCCGGTCTTCTCAGCCAATTCAACACGCTCGCTGTTCGTCGTCAGGAGACCTTGGATACCCCGAGTCGTTAGTTTCGGGTTCCGTCGGAAGGTATAGATAACAGTGGCAAGAGACGCCTTGTGTCCACAATCGACAAGTTCCTGGACAATCCGCTGGTGACCGACGTGAAAACCGTCGAAGGCCCCTACGGCGACAGCAGAGGCGATCCCTGGAAACTCCGAAGACGACAGGTAGATACTGCTCACTCGCTGAACACTTTCAGCGGCCAGGCCTTCCCGGCTCTGCCCGCCGCCACACCGCCCAGTCGACCATCAGGGCGCTTCACCATAACAGTGGTTCCCTCCCTCACGTCGCAGTCCACAGCCAACCCATGCCCAAATGCGTTCCACTGCACATCGTCAAGAGAAATCTGTGGGAGTGTCGCCAGAAGACCTGCGTCTGTCTCGCCCCATGTGAGAAACGACAGGTCGCCCGCCTGCACTCTGCGCCGCAGCGTTGCCAGTGACAGCGTGTCACTCACGCCAAACCCGTGGGCTCCCGTACGCAGGAGTCGCCCCATGCATCCACCGCACCCAAGGATAGCTCCCACATCTCGACAGAATCCACGCACATAAAAGCCCGGGGTCACCGTCATGCGAAATATGATACGACGAAGGTCAGCGTCTTGCCGCTCCTGAAGCACACTGAACTGCCGCACCGTGACCGGGACCGGAGCAAAATCGATGAGGCGACCCTGGCCTCGCATTGCCTTGTATCCTCGTACGCCATCCTGGTGCTTGGCCGAAACGTGCGGGGGAACCTGCTCCGTCTGTGCTGTCACGCTTTCGATAGCTTTCTTCACGACCACATCCTCGAGACCCGTGGCACCCCTGCACTCAATAACTTCCCCCTCCATGTCGTCGGTGATCGTGGTGATCCCCAGAACAAGCTCGCCGACATACTCCTTTTCGCTCGGCGGAAGAAAGGAGATGAGCTTCGTTGCAGAACCAACAGCAACAGGAAGCACTCCCATTGCGGGCACATCCAGCGTTCCCAGAAAGCCGGCCTTGTCTGCGCTCAGAATCCCCTTGACGACGCGCAGAGCGCCAGCACTGCTCAAGCCACTGGGTTTGAACAGTGCAAAGAAGCCTTCAGGATGTGAGGTACTCACAAGCCGGACGCCAAGTCGCAAGCGTGGATGCCTGTTGTGTCCCAGGTTGGACTCATCATGGTGGCAGCCATGCGTCCGCTACGGTCCCTTCTGCACAATAGCATCAACCGAAGACGGCGTCACCATAGCAGAAACAACGCCCTGTGTCAGCCCGTCCACTGAGACTGCGTAGCTACCATCAGCGAGCGCAGGCTGGCTGACGTCGACATATGCCTTGATCTGGGAAGAATGAAGAGCCATGACGACGGAATTCGTCCCGCTGATAAGGACTGATGCGGACGTTGTACTAAGGGACACCTGCCACCCCGACCCAGCTCCTCGAATCTCGATCGGCACGTCCGGGATAGCAAGAACGACAACCTGCTCGATGACGACATGACTTGACACGGCCTTGCTTCCACCCAAAAGCGAAACTCCCTGCGGAAGGATCAAGTTGACTTGTTTCGTGAGAGATGTCGATTTGCCTGAGACGTCAACCGCAACCGTCGAAACCGCCTGAACCCGACTGAGCACCGCTGCCGTTCCCGTAACCATGACTATTGCTGGGGTGCA
>NZ_QXIU01000004.1 GCF_003570935.1 Candidatus Cryosericum odellii | reverse complement strand
TGTTTGTTCTCGCTGGCTCGGACGGCAGCCGAGATCTGGTCAAAATCCGTCATGGGCACACCGTCGATGGTAAGAATGTTGTCACCTGCCTTCAGGCCTGCCGCTTCTGCGAGAGAGGAAGGCGTCACCGTGCCCACCTTGGTGGATGCGCGCGGGTCTCCAAGCGTCGAGAACACGATGCTGAAAATGAGGAATGCCAGGACCAGATTGCCGAGCATACCGCCAACCATGGTAAAGAGGCGAGCCCACCATCCCTTCGTGTAGAAACCGTCGGGTGCGTCGTAATTGGACTCCATGCCCTTGATCTTCACGTATGCAAGGATCGGCAACGCGTTGATCTTGAAGACCGTTCCGTGCCACGTACGGGACCATATGGTACGGCCAAATCCAAGCCCGAATTCCTCGGTCTGCGTATGGGAAGCGGCTGCGGCGAGCATGTGGCCACCCTCGTGGAACAGGGTCGCCAGCGTAAAACTGAACACAAACGCAAGGATCGTAACAATTATCTGCACAGGTCAGACTCCTTCCCGATTGCCCGGTTGAGTGCTGTATCTCTTTTCATACCACTGTTCAGCCAGTTGACGCCCGTGGGCGACGGCTTCGACATGTGCTCGGACACTTGGATCCAGGACCTCATCCTGGGTTTCGCTGAGCACGTATCGCAGGGCTGCCACTATATCGCCAAATGTACCCTGTGCAACGAGGAAGCGTGAAACGGCCACCTCGTCCGCCCCAAGAAGTCCCAGCATCGCCCTTGGTGACCGCCTCTCTGCTTCTCTGCCGATGGCAAAAGCTTCAAACTTCGCATCAATGGGCTCGAACGTAAGCTGTCCCAGTTCTTCCAGGTGCAAGCGGGTCACCTCTTCGTGCAGAGGGCGATCGGGAACCGACAACGCGTACGCAATCGCGACGCGCATGTCGGGACGGTACGCGATGGCACGGGTGGTGCCATCCCGGAACTCGACCAGACCGTGGACCACCGACTGGGGGTGCTGCACTGCAGTGATCCGCTCGCGGTCGACGCCGAACAGCACGTGCGTCTCAGCCAGCTCGAGCGCCTTGTTGAACAGCGTCGCCGAGTCGACGGTCACCTTGCGGCCCATTCGCCAGGATGGATGCTGTAATGCCTGTGCTGCCGTCACATCGTTCAGTTCTGCAGCGAGCTTCGTTCGAAATGGGCCGCCCGATGCAGTCAGCACAACACGCTCGACAGTCTCAGGATCCTCACCTGCAAGGCACTGCCAGACCGCCGACAACTCACTGTCGATAGGGCGCAGCTGTGCCCTGAATGGCTCCAGCAGGTCTCCCAGCGTGATGAGCAGTTCCTTGCTGGCGATAGCCATAGGTAATCCCAATCGCAGAAGATCGTAGACGACCTGCGCCAAGTCAGTGGAAGCTGCCGCGACGACAGGCATGTCAAGAGCAACCCTGCTGAGTATCGAGGGCAGGTCCTCATCGCTGGCCACTGGAATACGCAGATCATGACGCTCCAGCCTGATCATCAGCCGTTCACGCGCGGCATCGTCCGACATTGCGACGAAGCGCGGCCGAAAGGCCACGGCCTGCTCAGCGAGCAGTTCGTCGTTCGTGTGTGCAGTGAGACCAACGATGTGGTATCGCTCGGGCTGAGCGCGTACCACATCCAGCATCTGGGTTCCAATGGAGCCCGTCGAACCAAAAAGCACAAGACCTTTGCTGCCTGTCATAAGCTACCGAACCTCCGGTTCCTGGATTTGAATTTCTGTACAATCATGTCGAGTGTCGCCAGCTTGAAATCCGGCCAGAGCACGTCCAGAAAGAACAACTCGGCATAGGCCATCTCCCACAGCAGAAAATTGGATACCCGCGATTCTGCTCCCGTACGGACAACAATGTCCGGGGGAGCCTCACCCTTTAGCCATAGATACGAATCGAACCGTTCTTCTGTGAGTTCTTCGGGTGTCGCCGTTCCCGCTGCGCACTCCGCGGCAAATGTCTTTGCCGCGAGCAGGATCTCAGCCCGTCCTCCGTAGTTGAGGGCGACGTTGAGATGAAGACCGTCGCAGGACGCCGTACGCTTCTCGATTGCCTCGACCGAAGCACTGACGTCGCCGGGCAACGCCGCACGATCTCCGATGATCCGCACGCGCACGTGCTGAGAAACCAGCTCTGGTAACCATTTCGTAACCATCGAGACGAACAGGTGCAGGATGTAGCTCACTTCATCCGGCGGTCGCTTCCAATTTTCCGTCGAGAAGGCAAAAATGGTCAAGGCGGTCACGCCCAACCCGGGCGCAGCCGCCACGATGTCATGTACTACCTGAGCGCCCTGCCTGTGGCCGGCAATTCGAGGCAGCCCACGCTCAACCGCCCACCTGCCATTGCCATCCATCACAATGGCGACATGAAGCTGACTGCTTGTAGCCACGACGTCAGGCGTCCCTATAGAGAAAGGATCTCCTTCTCCTTGGCCTCGAAGGCTTTGTTGACCTCTGTGATGTGTTTGTCCGTGAGTTTGTCGAGGTCTTCCTCAAGCCGATGCTGCTCATCCTCGGAGAGTTCCTTTGCCTTCTCCTTCGCCTTGATGTCATCGCGGACATCACGCCGAACGGAACGAATCTCTTCACGGAACTTCTCTGTGAGCTGAGAGATGCGCGCTACCATCTTCTTCCGCTCGTCAAGAGTCAGATCCGGAAAGACGAGCCGTACACGCTGGCCGTCATTGGTGGGCGTGACGCCGATGTTGGCCTTCAGGATGGCGCGCTCAACTTCCTTCAACAGGCTCTTGTCCCATGGTTCCACGACAAGGATCTTCGCCTGTGGAGCCGAAATTGTAGCGACATCCTTCAAAGGGTTGCGCTGTCCGTAGGCCTCAACGACGACCCCATCAACATAGGCCGGCGTGATTCGACCAGCACGAATCTCGGAGTAGTCCTTGAGAAGGGCTTGATGAGCAGCCTGCATCTTGGCATCGATTGGCGTAAAGTACTTGTCCACCTAAGCCTCCTTGATGAGAGTTCCAATGTCACCTTGCGTCACCGCCCGGACAATGTTACCGGGCTTGTTCATGTTGAACAGCAGGATTGGGAGATGATTCTCGCGGCAAAGAGAGACGGCTGTCGCGTCCATCGCCTTCAGATGGTCTGCCAGAAACTGGTCGTACCCCAGTTGACGGTAGGGTGCCGCCGTTTTGTCCGTGCGTGGATCGCTCGAGTAGACTGCGTCCACGTTTGTGCCCTTCAGGAAGATGTCCGCTCCGACCTCGACGGCTCGAAGAGCAGCAACAGTGTCCGTCGTGAAATACGGGAGACCGGTCCCTCCTACAAAAATAACAACGCGATTCCTGCGGAGATGCTCAAGAGCCCGCTGGCGGATGTATGGCTCACAGACCTCATCCAGACGCAATGCCGACATTGCCCTCGCTTCAAGTCCAATCTGTTCGAACGCCGATTGCAGTGCCAGTCCATTCATGATGGTCGCCAGCATCCCCATGTAATCGGCCGTGGCACGGTCCAGACCTGTACCCTCGGCATTGGCCCCTCGCCAGATGTTCCCGCCGCCAATGACCAAACCGACCTGCACGCCTAGTCCGAGAAGCTGCTGCACCTCTCGCGAGATGAACTGCAGTACCGAAAAATCGATGCCAGAAGCGGCGCTGCCCTTCAGAGCCTCGCCGCTTAGTTTCAGCACTACTCTCTTGTACAACGCCGCCATGGGTGTGAGTGTATGTCGAAGACTAGCAGACTGTGGGCTTGCCGCCGATTTTGAAGCGCACAAACCGCGAGACTACGATGTTCTCGCCAGTCTTGGCAATCATCGCCTTGATGAGCTCGTCGATCGTCTTGCTCTCATCACGGATATACGGTTGCTGCATCAGACAGTTCTCTTTATAATACGCTCCCAGCTTGCCCTCGATGATCTTCTCCCAGACCTGTTCCGGCTTCTTCTCGGCCTCGAGCTGAACGCGGTAGAGAGCTTTCTCATGGTCGACAACGTCCGCCGGAACGTCCTCCGAACGGATAAAGGAAGGGTCCGTAGCCGCGACCTGTATCGCAATCTCCTTACCCAGACCCTGGAAATCCTCGGTCTTGGCGACGAAATCGGTCTCACAGTTCAACTCGACCAGGACACCCAGCTTGCCACCGGCGTGTATGTAGGTAAAGACCATGCCGTCTCCAGCCTCACGTGACGACTTGGAAATAGCCTTGGCCAGTCCCTTCTCCCGCAACACGTCGATAGCTTTGTCGATGTTCCCATCGCAAGCTACGAGTGCCTTCTTGCAGTCAAGAACACCGGCGCCGGTTCGTTCGCGCAGGGTCTTGACACTCTCCATATCAATCGTTGCCATTATCTCACCTCATTCTCGTCGTCCGTGCTGTCCTCCACCTCTAGCACCGGCTCCTTCGCCTTCTCTGCTTCATGGGCGAAGTCGGCCAT
>NZ_QXIU01000039.1 GCF_003570935.1 Candidatus Cryosericum odellii | reverse complement strand
TCCAATGCAACGACCAGCGCTGCATCCTTCACTTGACTCACGAGCGAACCGGGCCCCGACACCTCGATGGACCCAGGATCAATCCGGAGGGTCCCGAGGACCAGACTCAGGGGCAGGGTGCCGCTCACTTCTGCATGGACAGGGACAGTGATCGTCTCAAGGCGCTCAAGCTGGACATTGACTTCGTTGGGAGCAACGGTCTCTACTGTCACGCCAGTAAGCCCAACGACCTGAGCTTGAACCGATGTAATAAAGGAGCCCTCGCTTCTTCCCCGTAAGTCGACAGTGGGTGTCACATAGCCGCCTGTGATGTTCCACAGTGTATTCATGGGACCACGAAGTGTCACGGTGACCGTGGGAAGCGTCCCTGCCAGAACGTACCCCTGAGGTACGTTCACTGCCATCAACTGGGTCTCGACGGATTTCGTCGTGTCAGGGCCCCGGATGCCAACGACGTAGACCCAGAGCAGAACGGCCAAGAACACAGAGATGATCTTGGAGTTGAACAACATAGCGCCGATATTACGCTTGGCCATCTCCACCCCCCTGTTGCCCGTTGGACTTCCGTCTACGGAAAACTCCGGTCATATTGAACCTGTGCTCGCTGGCTATGGGCTTTGTCATGACCAGTAGCATTCCCCTGAGCTCAAGTGGGCTCAGATAGCGTGTCAATTTTCCGCGTACTGCAAGAGAAATGACCCCTGTCTGCTCGGATACGACGACAACAATGGAATCAGTCTCCTCCGTAATGCCGATGGCAGCACGGTGCCTTGTTCCAAGTCCGCGTTCCAGGTCTGCGCTTGCAGTCAATGGAAACAGACACCTCGCGGCAACGACACGATTGCTCGCTATGATGACACCACCATCATGGAGTGCGCTATTGGGGTAGAAAAGCGTGGACAGTGTTTCGGCTCTCACCAGCGCGTCAAGCCGGACTCCGGTCTCGACATAGTCTTCGAGACCCGTTTGTCTCTGCAGGCAGATGAGTGCCCCGATCCGATTCATCGACAGGTACTTGACACTCTTCACAATCTCATCAACAGACTCTTCCCAGTCGTGGACGTCCGTGAACTGGGTGTGCGTGTCAGATGACACCAGTTTGCTGCTGCCAAGTCGACCGAGCATCCGCCGCAATTCTGGCTGGAAGACCATGACTAGCAGCAACGGAAGGAACGACGTCGAGAAACTGCGCAACCAGCTGAACACGCTGTTGAGAGCCAGCAGCCCAGCTTTGAGACTGAGCCACTCGACTCCGAACACGAGCAGGTAGTAGATCACGAGACCCTGAGCCAACTGCAGCGCACGCGTGTTCGAGATGAGTCTCAAGACGGCGTAGAAGAGAAGAGATGTCAGAGCGACGTCAATGACGATAGAAATTCCTCGTCCTGGCGTAAGATTCACGAACAGATCAGCAAGAAACCTCTGCAGGAAAGCCATATCACCTCTCAGCAATAACGATCATGCGTTTGGACTCAGGTCCAAACCGTGACCCATCATAATCACCACACCAGCGTTCGGGTCGCAGTCCCGCTGCCTCAAGCAGCGCTGCCAGCTCAGCTACAGTATACATGCGCAGCACGCGATGGTACTCACAACGCTCTCCCCCCCTCAGGACAACGCGTCTCGTGGAAACAGTGCCATGTCCCGCATCGAATCGGCGTTTCTCACAGACAAGTCCCTGCTCATTTTCATGCCATTCTTCGGGTACAAAGTGTTTCACGATATAGTCACGGTTCTCGACGTCGAGGACGACATGCCCGCCCCGCCTGGTGTGCTCCGAGACTCTCCGAAGTATCTCTAGGTCACCGATCTCACCATAGTAACCGAACGAGCTCCAGAGTGAGACAGACAGATCCGCTCTCACGTGAAGCTTCATGATACGACTGTCCATTGCATAGAACTCGGCTTTCAAGCCCATCTGCGCAGTACGCTCGCGGCACACAGCGATGTAGTCTGCATTCATGTCCACGCCCGTTACCCTGAACCCAAGTCTCGCAAGCTCAATGCTATGCCGTCCAACACCGCATCCAACATCGAGAACGGCGGCTCCCGGGAGTACCGCACACAGCCTCAGGAGCTGCTGCACCTGGTACCTTGTTCTGGCCGGTTCTACCGTGTCCAGAAAAAGGCGCCTGTATGTATCGTCAAAGTATTCCTGTGTCCAGTCTGTGGTCATCATATGTCATAAATATTAAGGCATCAGGGCCAAAATGCAACACGAAAGCAGCTCTCGGACTTGTCTTCACTCAGCTCTTCCTTGACAGTGGCGCCCATACCCTTAGCATATTGGTATGAGAACTTGGCGATGCATCATGTCCGGCATCGGCACTCCATATGAGAACATGGCTACAGACGAGGCACTGTTTGACACTGCCTGCGCGTCGGGTGTTCCAGTTCTCCGTTTCTATGGGTGGACACCTGCCACCGTATCCCTTGGCTTTGCGCAGCGAGCTTCAGGGGCTCTGGACTTCACCGAAATGGACAGGAGACATGTTGCATGGGTTCGACGCCCTACGGGGGGTCGAGCGGTACTTCACGACATGGAAGTCACCTACTCGGTGTCGATACCACAGTCGGATCCTCTCTATGCCCTGGGGCTGGAGGCGTCATATGAGTGGATATGTGGGCCGATCGTCGCGGCTCTCCTGGCCGTTGGAGTATCAGCCACACTTGCTCCACATGGCTCCACCGGCTTTGTGTCCGCATCGTGCTTCACCGCGCCCGGAACCACCGACATCGTTGTTCGTCAAAGGAAAATTGTCGGCTCGGCACAGATGCGGACGCGGGACGGATTCCTCCAGCACGGCTCAGTCGTCCTGAAAAATGACCTGGAAAAGCTCTTTGCCGTAGTCCGGACATCCCAACCAAATGTGCACGATGCCGCACAGCGGGCTGCTCGTCTTATGACCAACGTCAGCGACGAGGCTCACCGAGTCGTCACATTCGGCGAAATGACAGATGCACTCATTACAGCCTTCTCGGCTGCCGAAGGTGTCCGTCTCCTTGCCGATTCCCTTACTCAGCGAGAGGCACTCGACGCTACCAGCATTGTCGCTCGGAAATACGGCAGAGAAGACTGGAACGCTTTAAGATGAGAGGAATCATGGTATAGTTCTATGATTATTATCTGAGTCGTCTGTCTACAGAGGCAGACCCGACCGAGGAGTGACAGAATGGGAAAAGAAAGCAGGATCAGACAGGAACGCAAGGAGGGACTCGTCGAGAAACCGGGGGCGTATCACAAGGATCGGTTTCCCATTGTCATGCGAGTCATTGCGCTCGTACTCATTGTAGCACTCGCCACATGGGGCTCCCTCTTTGCAATCAAGAGCGTTACCGGAACGATAGCATATCAGGTCGGCACCGGGAAAATCCTCCAGTCCGATATCACGGCGCGAGTCCAGAATTATATAGACATGTATAAGCAGTACGGAATGGACCTGACAGCCGCAGAGAATGCCAGCACTCTCAAGTCCGTTCACCAAGACGCTATAGACAGCTCAATCGAGCAGGAGCTGTTCATCCAATATGCCAAATCCAAGAATATGACGATCGACCCGGCCAAGCTGAAAACTGCTCTCGACACAGAAGTCGAGAGTGCCGTCGCGCAGTCACAGCAGCAGTTTGGTACGGACACTAAGGGCTTTAATGACGCCGTCATAGCTCAGTATGGCTCGCTGGATAAGTTCAAAGCCGCGCTGCGCCCTCAGATTCAGCCATATGTTGAACGGCAGCAACTTGCTGACGCAGTGACTGCCGAGATCAATGCCAGCGTCACCGTCTCGGACGCCGATGTCAGGACCTACTTTGCCTCTCAGGGACGGGTCAACGCCGACCATCTCCTCATCAATATAGACGCTGCCAATGACTCTTCTTCGACAATCGCTGCAAAAAAGAAGGTCGCTCAGGCGATCTATGACGAGGTCGTGAAACAGAAGGCTGAAAATGCCACATTCGATTTCGCCAAGTACGCGCAGGAGAAGGCGGCTGAGCTCAACAAAAAGACTCTAGGATATGCTACCTACGAGGCTCTGGGTTTCTTCACCAAAGGACAGATGGTTAAAGAATTCGAAACTGCAGCCTTCGCCGCCAAGACGGGCGACATCGTAGGACCCATCCAGACTAGTTTCGGCTTCCATATCATTCACAAGATCGCTCAGGAACCTGTCAGCGCAATCTATGACACGGCCGAGACGGCGAAAGCCGCGCATATCGTCCTCGGCTTCGGAACCGGAGATCAGACAGCTGGAGCAAAGGCCGCGGAGACCCTTGCAAACAAAGTGTATGCAGAGCTCCAGAAGGGCTTGTCGTTCAAGGCCGCGATCACGAAGTATTCCACCGATGCCGACGCCAAGACGGGGGGAATCCTGGACTATTTCTCGAACGTGGGTGATGAGACCCGCTTCACCGCCCTCAGCGGTCTGAAGACCGGCCAGTACTCAAAACCCTTTGTCGATGGTTCTTCTTATGAGATCGTCCAGCTTCTGGACCGAAAGCCGTTCGTGAAATCGACCCTAAGTGACAAGACTACATATGACACGGTCAAGACTGCTCTGGAAGATGAACGAAAGGCAGACGCAAAGACCGCCATGGTGACCAAACTCAAGGTGCAATTTCCCGTCCGCGAGGGTCAGTGGTCACGTATCACCCAATGGTATAGTCGTGGTATCGGCAAGGTGTTCGGGTCAATTGGGCGTTGGATCGTCAAAGCTACCGGCAAGGGAACAACGACGACTCCGCCTGTGACAGGCGTGCCAACCACTCCATCAGCGCAATAGCCATGCTTTCGAAAGACGGCATCGATCCATCCAGAAAGACGATAGTCCAGGCGCGCCCAAGGTTCTTTCTCATTGCGGCATCACCTCTCCTGGTCGCCCTTTTGGCAACAATCGTTGCCATCCCAATAGCAGGTTCACGCAACGTCGCCTTCTACGTCAATGACAAGCCAGTTACTGAGGAACATGTCTCGGCAATGATTGTGGACCTGCCATTCGACGAGACCAGCAACCACTATAACACACGACTGGATCTCGGAAACCCTTCAGACCCAAAGATGCAGTATCTTGCTGCAGGGTTGAAGACAGAAGCCATTCAACGACTCATTGTCATGCACGCTCAATCCGATGAAGCTCTGCGACTGGGAATCGTCGTGAGTCCATCGGCCATCGACGCTGCCGTCGAGGCTTATGTGAAGGACCACGCCTCACCAGACGACACGACCGAGACCGAGAGACTGAAGTCTCCGGATATGCGCTTGTACATCCAGCTCTGGGCTACTTCCAAAGCCTATGAAGAAAGCCTGACGAAGGAAGCCACAGTGTCGTCAACTGAAGTGCGCGAGTATTTCGCTACATGGGGCTGGAACTATACGGACGCGGCAGGGCACAAGCTCACCTTTGAGCAGGGAAACGCAAGGCTCACGAAAGATGCTCTGGCGAACAAGAAGTTCCAGCTGATCCTTGAAAACCGGGCACAGCTTCTCAAGAAGGAGACCAGTCTTGTGAGTGGTGATACACGATACAAGCGGTTCATGAGGTGGTGGGATACCATGTTTGGCATCCAGGTCCCGGATTCACTTGAACCACTGCAGGTCGGCGCAGGCTCGTGACACGCCCACGAAGAGAGGCTCCGGCTGGCTCGACCGCCCCGGAGAACCCCAGGAACACTAGCCCAAAGACAAACCGTCCGCCTCGCAGCAGACGGTCCAGAACGGACACCCGCCAGAGTAGTCCTCAGACTCAGCCGGCATTAAGCAAGTACGGCGAGCTACTTCAGGACATCCAGGATGAAACGAGTTTCTTCCTTCCCGTAGATGCACTCGGTGCCGGAACGCACAGATACCTTTATCATCTGGGAGACTTCTCGGCCGCAAACGCTGCGCAAATGCAGCGGTTTCTCGACGACAAACGTGAAGTGCTAACAAGGCTCGAACAAGGGAAACTCGGGAACAGCGAGCACCGCTCAGCGCTCATCCTTCGGCCCTACATGAACAGCTTGTCCGTCCTGATTGGAGCCGGGTATTTCGGGGACACTCTCTGGCAACTGCGCAACGTCCGGCGGGGTCTCTACCAGTTGCTGTATATGACAGAGATTCCCGTGTACGTCCGTGGAAAGGCTCTCATTCGCCGGCTCGAGGAACTGTCGACATCCCCGACCGCGCCCGCAGAAGAACTCCAGCTGCGTTCAGGTTCTCACCAGAAATTGGCTCTTGAGGAATTGCATATCATTGACCAATATCTCCTCTTCGCGGAAGACAGGGCCAGCCGATTCGATGACAAGCAGGCTATTGCAGAGCGCATCCTCAGGGCACGCCAGTACATGAGTAGACTGGAACCACGGCTGGCTCACTCCACCAGTACAGGTGACTCCACCCGGGACCCAATACTCTCTGTCCTGCTGCCATCACTCGAAGAGGCAAGCACGAAAGAAGCACAGGAGCGTCTGGAACACGAGATAGAGGCATTGAAGCGTCAATTGAGCGAGACCGCTGCGCAGCTTGACGCCTCCAGAAGCACCGACGAGGTTGTCAATGACGTTCTCCGGACTTCTCTTGCGCGGCGCATGGATCAAGCAACCATCGATGATTGGATGAACAAGGACTATCCCCGCCTCCACTCGTTTTTCCCTGGCTACAAACTCAAGTCCGTACCCGTGTTAGGAGACGAGTCCGCGACTCGCCCGGCCTATGATGATCCAGAGGCAGTTGCCCTGAAGGGTGCCTCGCTCGACCACCGACAGACTGTCTGTCCAATAACGTCTTCCCGTCGCTGGCTTTCACCCGAGATCGCTCTCATGATGACGTATTTCCCTGGTAAGGCTTACATTCAGACCGCAATCAGCAGCTGGGACCCATGTCTGGCATTTCATGTTCAGCGAGAGGTATTCATCACGGCACTTTCGCTGTTCGAACTGCAGAACATCGCCAATCTTGATGGCATGCTGACGCCTCAGAACAGTCTGCTTACGACGCTCCAGCTGCTCATCGAGGACGCGGCAGCCGCTCTCGATATCGAGATCCTGCAGAACAGGCTGTCCCATCATGACGCCTGCTCGTTTCTTCAGGAACGCGTCCCGTTGCCTCCTGATCTTGCATCGTCGTTCTCATCGATCGCCACGTTCGACTTTGGCGTCTCTCTCGCCCGGTTCATGTTCCGCGCTCACTTCCGTGAAATGCGTAGAATCTCCCGGACCAGCAACAAGAAAGTCTCCTGGGCCTCGTTCTACCAGAATATCTTCGAGCAGGGTACGTTCGACCCAGCTCAGCTCAAGAATCCATGAGCGGGGAGCCTCAGCCCACGACGGCCGGCGGCGACCGTCCCCTGTTCCTTGCCATCGCCGGTAACATCGGCGTAGGAAAATCTACCCTGACCCGTCATCTTGCCGACAAGTGGGGGCTCACTCTACTCCCTGAGCCAGTCAAACAGAACCCTTTCCTCAAACTCTACTACGATGATCCCAAGCGATGGGGAATACAGTCACAACTCTTCTTCCTGACACAACGGGTGAGACTCTTCAAGGAAGCCGGCGCGCTGAATCACGCCAAGATCGTGGACCGCACCCTGTATGAGGACGCAGAGATATTTGCCCGTACAGCGCTGTCACGCGTCGAATACCAGGTCTACCTGCAACTGTACGAGTACCTGCTGGAGAATCTCCCGGTACCCGACCTTGTTGTCTATCTCCGCGCATCCACAAAAACGCTCTCACGACGTATACAGTCGCGGGGACGTTCGTTCGAGAAGTCTCTGCCCTCTTCCTACCTTCGGAAACTCAACGAGCGCTACGAGGCATGGGCAAGCTCGTTTTTGCGCGCCCCGCTGATTGCCATCGATACAGACGATCTTGATTTGTTCAGCCTCTTTGGTGAGTATGAGAGAGTCACCGACCGTATTGCTGAAGCGCTTCTCCAGAAAGGACTGACATGGCAACACACGACTACGATACCCAGGCGTTCCTGAGCATCTTCCCAGAATCTCTGCAAGAGGCACTCGAGCGGCTCGACCGATTCGATGAACTCGTCGAGGTCGTGCTGGATCTTGGACGTGTCCCAGAAGCTCGATTTGAATTCGACTTCGTTCCCCTCAGCGAGAGTACGGTCGCGAAGGGGGACATCGACTTCATCGTCCGAAAAGTCGGAGAATTCGACCGGGACAACCGGGGCGGAATCGAACAGACGCTGCATCGCATTTCCGTCATCCGGAACAGGCACAACGACGTCGTCGGACTGACATGCCGGGTTGGGCGCGCTCTATATGGCAAGATCGAGATCATTGAAGACCTCGTCAAGAAAGGCTCGAGCATCCTGATATTGGGCCGACCTGGTATAGGCAAGACAACGCTGCTACGCGAGGCTTCCCGGTACATGAGCGATACGCTGAAAAAACGCGTCATCATCGTCGACACCAGCAATGAGATCGGTGGGGATGGTGATGTGCCCCATCCCGGCGTCGGATCTTCTCGTCGTATGCAGGTACCGCTCAACAAAGAGCAGCACGACATCATGATCGAAGCAGTGGAAAACCACAATCCCGAAGTCATCGTCATAGATGAAATCGGCCGCATCGAAGAGGCGCAAGCATGCCGGACGATCGCTGAGCGCGGCGTCGAACTCATTGGAACGGCGCATGGCAACGATCTGAGCAACCTTATCACCAACCCGACCCTCATCGACTTGCTCGGAGGCATCCAGACTGTTACGCTGAGTGATGAAGAAGCGCAGCGCCGTGGGACACAGAAGAGCGTTCTCGAGCGTAAGTCTGCTCCCACATTTGACGTCCTCGTAGAACTGCGTGAACGCGACGTCCTAGCTGTATACCGTGATCTGGCAGACGTCGTCGACAGAGTTCTGCGCGGCTTCGACGTGCAACCCGAGATACGCAGGAGAAAGGTTGGGAAGGACTTCGTGATCGAACCTCCTCATCAGGAAGGAACTTCCACTTCGCAGCCTGGCAGCGAGCAACTGTGGACACAGGATTCCAGCGTCAGACTGTACATCCAGGGAGTCAGCCAGAGCTATATCGAGCGAGCTTCTCACAGTCTGCATGTCGACGTACGGGTCGCCCGCACGATGGAGGATGCAGACATCGTGCTGCTCAGCGATACACTCGCAGCCAAGAAACCATTTCTTGTAGAACGAGCCGAGGCACTCGGACTGCCGTTGTATACCACCAGCAAGAACAGTCTGGCTGCCATCAAGGACCTCCTCAGACGCATCCACTCGATGTCCGTGGACAAGGAGCAGTATGCTTCATGGATTCACCTCATGCGCGAAGCCGTCGTCTCCTCTGCCTCGCGTGAACTGCCATATTCCAGTGCCTTCGAGCGGCGGATGCAACACAGACTGGCAGAACGACTTGGGCTGTTCAGTGAGAGCGAAGGCATCGAGCCATTCCGGCGCGTTGTCGTGTACTCTCCGACGATGAAGCCGACTCAAGGGCCACCAGGAGCAGTGTGATGCGACGCGCCTTCTTTCTGACCTTCGAGGGGATCGACGGATGCGGCAAGAGCACGCAAGCTGAACGGCTCAAGCAAGCGCTGACGGAGCGACTATTTCCTGTCACACACACATTTGAGCCGGGAGGAACGATGCTCGGGCGGAAGCTCCGCACGATCCTCGTGCATGATGAGCTCAACCTGTCCCTGTTCTCTGAAGTGTTGCTGTTCGCGGCCGACCGCAGACAGGACATCGATGAGATCATCAACCCCGCTCTAGACCGCGGCGACATCGTCATTGGTGAAAGGTTTGCAGATTCATCGATCGCCTATCAGGGGATTGCAGGAAACGTCGGCAAAGAACGAGTCGAGCGACTCATGGATATCGTCACCTCGGGCCTGGTCCCCGACCTGACGCTGCTTCTGGATATCGATCCGCGCGTTGCCCTGGCCCGGAAGACCGACCTCGACCGGATCGAGCAACGAGGCCCATTCCTCGACGTCGTGCGCCGCGCCTTTCTGGACATGGCCACTAGCCAGCCGGAACGATGGGTGACTATCGACGCGGCTCGTTCTGCGGATAACGTCTTCAGCGACGTGCTCAAGGCAGTGTTGAAACGACTGGAATAACGGAGGTATGAACATGTCCGAACGACATTCTCACGAACCTGACCGCATCGACGAACTTCTTGGCAGCCTCCACGAGTCACGGATGGCACAAGAAGCTCCTGCTGGAATCAGCGTGCTTCCACCAGCCCCGCAGCGCCCTCACAGAAGCAGGATCTGGATCGTGTTCGTACTGATTGCCGCAGTTGCGGCCGCGGCGGTCTTTTTGCTTCTCCAGGGAAGAGCAGCCAGTCTGAATATCCGATCATTTCCATCAGGGGCGATCGTGTTCCTCGATAAACAGCAAGTCGGAACGACACCACTGGTACTGCCCCACGTGACCCCGGGGACTCATGCGATACAGATCCGCATGTCTGGCTGGGACACCTGGAACGGCGCCACGACAGCGGCGAGGGGATCCACTACGCAAGTCATTGCAAACATGACGCACGCTGCCTATTCACTGATCGTCACATCTACGCCGCCCGGTGCAACAGTGACACTCGATGGAACAACCAAAGGCGTCACACCTTTGACATTGATAGGCCTCAAACCACGCAACTATGGGCTGGTGATTTCCCTCAAGGGCTACGCCGCAATCTCGCGCACAGTCGACCTTTCCGATGGGACACAGAGCACGCAGGACTTCTCTCTCATAAAGGCCTTTGGCAAACTAAGCATCGTGTCAAACCCTGCCGGAGCTCAAGTCATCATAGACGGCAAATCACGCGGGGTGACACCGTTGAAGGTCGACTCCTTCCCTGTCGGTGACTACGCTCTGACACTGAAACTGGATGGGAGCACCGACATCACTGACACGCTCTCGGTTAAAGCGGGAATCCCTCTGGCAAAGCAATACAAGTTCGACGCTGAGCTTGGTGAGCTTGCCGTCTCCACTGATCCTGCTGGAGCATCCGTTACAATTGATGGCCAAGTCATGAGTCAGATCGCGCCCTTCACATTCAGCAAATTGAAGGAGGGCACGCATGAGGTTGAGCTGGATCTGCCAGGGTATCTCCCATGGTCAGGCGAGGCATCAGTGTCCAAAGGACAGACAAGTCGCCTCTCCATCGCCCTCACAAAGTTGCAATAGCGACAGGTTGACTGGGAACATCTCAGCGCATATACTACTGAAGCCGTACAGGACGGGGAGACAGCGGTGCCCTGTTGCCCGGAATCCGCTCACCGGGGTCCATGCTGAGCATGCGGGGTGCACGTTTCCGAAACAGTCCCTGTTGAAGGCGTTGAAGGCTGCAAACCATGCAATGGGAAGCTCTGAACTCTGCCAGGTCCGGAAGGAAGCAACAGTACTGAGTAGAACATGTGCCGTGGCCCGATGCAACTGGAGCCGGAGACAGTCGACCACGCCGG
>NZ_QXIU01000038.1 GCF_003570935.1 Candidatus Cryosericum odellii | reverse complement strand
ACTGGAACCACGGCTGGCTCACTCCACCAGTACAGGCGATTCCACCCGGGACCCAATACTCTCTGTCCTGCTGCCTTCACTCGAAGAGGTCAGCACGAAGGAAGCACAGGAGCATCTGGAACATGAGACAGAAGCGTTGAAGCGTCAATTGAGCGAGACCGCTGCCCAGCTTGATGCCTCCAGAAGCACCGACGAGGTTGTCAATGACGTTCTCCGGGCTTCTCTCGCGCGACGCCTGGATCAAGCAACCATCGATGACTGGATGAACAAGGATTTCCCCCGACTCCACTCGTTTTTCCCTGGTTACAGACTCAAGTCCGTACCCGTGTTAGGGAATGAACTCGGGGCTCGTCCGGCATATGATGATCCAGAAGCGGTTGCCCTGAAGGGTGCCTCACTTGACCACCGACAGACCGTCTGCCCGATAACGTCTTCCCGTCGCTGGCTTTCGCCCGAGATCGCTCTCATGATGACGTATTTCCCTGGCAAAGCCTACGTCCAGACCGCAATCAGCAGCTGGGACCCATGTCTGGCATTTCACGTTCAACGAGAGGTATTCATCACGGCACTTTCCCTGTTCGAACTACAGAACATCGCAAACCTCGACGGCATGCTGACACCGCAGAACAGTCTGCTTACGACGCTCCAACTCCTCATCGAGGACGCAGCGGCTGCTCTTGATATCGAGATCCTTCAGAACAGGCTGTCCCATCATGATGCCTGCTCGTTCCTTCAGGAACGCGTCCCGTTGCCTCCTGATCTTGCATCGTCGTTCTCATCGATTGCCACATTCGATTTTGGCGTCTCTCTCGCTCGGTTTATGTTCCGCACTCACTTCCGCGAAATGCGCAGAATCTCCCGGACCAGCAACAAGAAAGTCTCCTGGGCCTCGTTCTACCAAAATATCTTCGAGCAGGGTACGTTCGACCCGGCCCAGCTCAAGAATCCATGAGCGGTGAGTCTCAGCTCACGATGGCCGGCGGCGACCATCCCCTGTTCCTTGCCATCGCCGGCAACATCGGCGTAGGAAAGTCCACCCTGACCCGTCATCTTGCCGACAAGTGGGGGCTCACTTTGCTCCCTGAGCCGGTCAAACAGAACCCTTTCCTCAAACTCTACTACGATGATCCTAAGCGATGGGGAATACAGTCACAGCTCTTCTTCCTCACACAACGAGTGAGACTCTTTAAGGAAGCCGGCATCCTGAATCATGCCAAGATCGTGGACCGCACTCTGTATGAAGATGCAGAAATATTCGCCCGTACAGCGCTCCCGCGCGTCGAATACCAGATCTACCTGCAACTGTACGAGTACCTGCTGGAGAACCTCCCGGTACCTGACCTCGTTGTCTATCTCCGTGCATCCACAAGAACACTCTCACGACGTATACAGTCGCGGGGACGTTCGTTCGAGAAGTCCCTGCCCTCTTCCTACCTTCGAAAACTCAACGAACGTTACGATGGATGGGCAAGCTCGTTTTTGCGCGCCCCCCTGATTGTCATCGATACAGACGATCTTGATCTGTTCAGTCTCTTCGGTGAGTATGAGAGGGTCACCGATCGCATTGCTGAAGCGCTTCTGCAAAAAGGACTGACATGGCAGCACACGACTACGATACCCAGGCATTCCTGAGCATCTTTCCCGAACCTCTGCAGGAGGCACTCGAGGGGCTCGACCGATTCGACGAGCTCGTCGAGGTCGTGCTGGACCTCGGACGTGTCCCTGAAGCTCGGTTCGAATTCGACTTCGTTCCCCTGAGCGAGAGCACGGTCACGAAGGGGGACATCGACTTCATCGTCCAGAAAGTCGGAGAATTCGACCGTGACAACCGGGGCGGAATCGAACAGACACTGCATCGCATTTCCGCCATCCGGAACAGGCACAACGATGTGGTCGGGCTGACGTGCCGGGTCGGGCGTGCCCTATACGGCAAGATCGAAATCATCGAAGACCTCGTCAAGAAAGGCTCGAGCATCCTGATACTGGGCCGACCGGGCATAGGCAAGACAACGCTGTTGCGCGAAGCTTCCCGGTACATGAGCGATACGCTGAATAAACGCGTCATCATCGTGGATACCAGCAATGAGATCGGTGGGGATGGTGACGTCCCCCATCCCGGTGTCGGATCTTCTCGTCGCATGCAGGTACCGCTCAACAAAGAGCAGCACGACATTATGATCGAAGCAGTGGAAAACCACAATCCCGAAGTCATCGTCATAGATGAAATCGGCCGCATCGAAGAGGCGCAAGCATGCCGGACGATCGCTGAGCGCGGCGTCGAACTCATTGGAACGGCACATGGCAACGATCTGGGCAACCTTATCACCAACCCGACCCTCATCGACTTGCTCGGAGGTATCCAGACGGTTACGCTGGGTGATGAAGAAGCACAGCGCCGCGGGACACAGAAGAGCGTTCTCGAACGCAAGTCTGCTCCCACATTTGACGTCCTCGTAGAACTGCGTGAACGCGATGTTCTGGCTGTATATCGTGACCTGGCAGACGTCGTCGACAGAGTTCTGCGCGGCTTCGACGTGCAACCCGAGATACGCAGGAGGACAGCCGGCAAGGAGTTTATGATCGAACCTCCTCATCAGGGAGAGGCTCCCACTTCACAACCTGGCACCGAGCAGCTATGGACGCAGGATTCCAGCGTCAGACTCTACATCCAGGGAGTCAGCCAGAGCTACATCGAGCGAGCTTCTCACAGTCT
>NZ_QXIU01000037.1:534-6445 GCF_003570935.1 Candidatus Cryosericum odellii | reverse complement strand
TCGAAATCCATGGATTGGCTTTCATCATCGCCCCTGGCTTTCGCGGCAACCTGCTGCGTAAACCTTTCTTCCTGGTCCATGGGGTCATTGAGTTCGGTAAAGGCATTGGCAAGCTCCATCCCGCTGGCAAAAAGCTCAAAGCGCTGGACTCTCTGCGGCTGTTCCGCCATGCGCTTGGCAAGCGGAGATATTTCCACGGGATAGTCATGCACAAACGTCGGATCGATGAAGTTGGGCTCAACCATTTTGTCGAACACTTCATTCACGACGTTGGCATATTCGAACGACTTGTCCATATGAATACCGAATTCTGCGATCTTACGACGCGCCAGCCCATCATCGCGCAACTCTTCCAGACCAACGCCCGCGTACTTCTGCATGGCCTCGTCAAACGTAGTCCGTGCAAATGGACGGGTGAAATTGATCAGTCGCTCGCCCATATGCACCTGCGGCATACCCGTGACCTTGTCGACCAGATCAAGGATGAGGTTCTCGGTCAGGTTCATCATGCCATCAAGGTCTGAATAGGCTTCGTACAGTTCCATCATCGTGAATTCCGGATTGTGAATCGTGTCGATGCCCTCGTTCCTGAAACTCCGGTTGATCTCGAAGACTTTCTCGAAACCGCCGACCAGAAGCCTCTTCAGGTACAATTCTGGGGCAATGCGCAAGAACAGATCCTGATCAAGTGCATTGTGATGNNGTCTCGACCTCAAGATACCCTCGCTCCGTCAGATATGTCCGGATATGCGAAACCATGCGAGACCTCTTCTCAAAAGCGTCTCGGACCTCTGGGTTGACTATGAGATCGACGTACCGTTGGCGATAACGGATTTCAACATCCGTGAGGCCATGGAACTTCTCGGGCAACGTTCGGATCGCCTTCGATAGAACCCATAGTCTTGCGACGGCGATGGTCTTCTCTCCGGTCTTCGTTACAAACAGTGTTCCCTCGACCCCAATGATGTCACCAGAATCGACATACTTCTTGAACCAGTCATAGGCAGGCTCTTTGAGGTCGTCAGAGCGCACATACAGCTGGATCCGCCCGGANNGCGATGTAGGCTGCCGCAAGTGCGTCCCCAAAACTATGTCCGAACGGGTCGATCCCCTGTTCGCGAAGCTCCCCGATCTTGTCTTTGCGGCTCTGCTCAACCTCGTTGAGTTCCAGCACGACTATACCTTCTCGATGGAGAGAATCTTATACGTGACTCGGCCCTTAGGGATACGCACAGCAACGGTCTCCTTCTCGCGCTTCCCCACGAGAGCCTTGCCCACCGGACTATCAATGGAAATATGACCTTCCATTGGATCGGCCTCGAGATTGCCGACGATGGTGAACCAGCGAGTCTTGGCAGTTTCCACGTCGAGCACCTGGACCTTGCAGCCCATGTGAACTTCGCCTGTTCCCGTATCGCCTGGTTCGACGACCACGGAATGCTCGAGTTGACGCTCGACATCCATGATGGTTCCCTCGATAAACGCCTGTTCCTTCTTGGCCTCTTCGTACTCGGCGTTCTCCGAGAGATCACCAAATCCTTTTGCTTCCTTGATGCGCTCTGCGATGCGAAGGCGCTCCTTGGTCTTCAGCCTGTCGAGCTCCTCAAGCATTTTCTTATGCTGAGAGGGACTGATGTACAGCTTCTCTTCCTCATCTTCACGCACATTAGTGATTTCAATTCCTTCGTCGGAAAGTTCTTCTTCGTCATGCATCATGGCGAACCTCCTCGCTGACAACCGTGCACAGTGCACGGTACTCATTCAACAGCTTCTTCAGCTGGTCTGCTTCCTTCACCTGGTTGATGCGCCCTCGATACGTCGTCGCCTCAGGGAGGCCCTTGAAGTAGAAAGCGAGATGCTTGCGCATCTCCTTGACTCCAATGATCTCCCCCTTGAGAGTAACCTCGCGGTCGACATGTTCCTGCATGATCCTGAACCGCTCGTCAATTCCGGGCTCCCGAGGACTCCTATCATTGAGAACATCGTTTATCTGCTCGAAGACCCACGGATTCCCGAGAGCCGCCCGCCCTATCATTACATAGTCAGCTTTAGTATAGTCGAGAAACTTCTTCGCGTCCTCCGCCTTCTTGACGCCTCCGTTCGCGATGATTGGTATGGTCGCCTTCGCCTTTGTTGCAGCGATAACATCCCAGTCCTTCGAGCCCGAGCGGCCCTGCACGGCGGTACTGCCATGAATCGCAAGGGCTGCCACGCCATTCTTCTCGCAAATAGCCAGGATTTCCTCGGCAACGTTATCGTCGAGCAAAAATCCCTTACGTATTTTCACTGTCACCGGCAACTGCGTTGCCCGCACGACGGCGGACGTAATTGCGTCGATGAGGGGGAGATCCCTCAGCAGCGCCGATCCGGCACCGGTCTTTACGATTTTTGGCTCGGGGCATCCCATATTGATGTCGATGGCATCGACCCCAGCCTTCGCCAGAACCTCTGCAGCTTGTGCCATTGCATCAGGTCGCGCCCCAAACATCTGGAAGTCAACAGGATGCTCAACAGGATCGAACACCAGCATCCCGAATGTCTTGGTGTTACTGAACTTGATGCCCAGGGAAGAGACCATCTCTGTGTATACCATGGCTGCACCATAGTGCCTGCACAGAATGCGAAAGGGACTATCACCATACCCCGCAAGGGGCGCAAGAAAGGCACGTCCCTCGAGCTTCAGCGGCCCTATGTTCACTCGGTCCCGCCCCTGTTCAACTCAAAGAGGATTCGCAAGCCGTCGAGCGTGAGATTGGGATCATGCACACACTTTGTCTGCAAGCCAGGGACCACTACACCCGACAGTCCCCCCGTCAGGATCACTCTGGCATCAGGACAACCCGTGTCCTGGCGAATACGCTGGATCATGCCATCGACCATAAAGATCATACCCCAGACAACGCCAACCTGCATCTGCGTGATCGTATCAATTCCAATGCTCGTTGCGGGACGATCAAGTTCAATACGGGGCAATTTGGCTGTCTTGGTAAACAAGGATTCGCTGGAGTTGAGAAGGCCAGGTGCTATGGACCCTCCAAGGTACCTTCCATCGCCGGTCACAAAATTGAACGTCGTCGCAGTCCCGAGATCGACAATAATACAGGGTCCCCCATATTTCATGTATCCGCCGACACAATCAGCAATACGGTCGGCCCCCATCTCTGGTGGAGACTCGACTTCCCATTTGATATTGGTATTTAGTGCCGTCGAAACCACGAGGGGTCGGAGATGAAACATGCGATCAACAAGGCGGCGCATGATTGGCGTGAGTGGCGGGACAACAGAAGCCAGAACGACGGAATCTACGTCCCCCAACTGGACATCGGAAAACTGAAACAGACTGCGGATGAACACGCTGTATTCATCGGCAGTCTTGCCCCTGTCGGTCGTCAGACGCCAACTATCGCGCAGGACAGTACCGTCGAAGAGGCCACAGACTATGTTGGTGTTCCCGACATCAATGGCAAGAAGCATGGTGGCGCGCCTTCAAAACCAGAATGGCGGAGAGACCGGGATTTGGACCCGGGAGGCGGTATTAGCCACCCACTCGCTTAGCAGGCGAGTGCCTTCAGCCACTCGGCCATCTCTCCGTGCTTTGGAAACTGACAAACCCGCACTATTGCACGGGCTGTGGCTAATTATACTGGCTTCCCTCACTTTATCAAGGGTCAGAGCCTTCGCAGATGTCAGAATAGCACATCTTCCCCGCCGCCGGAGACGCTATCATGACCCTTCAGGTATCGCCGGCCCAGGTCCGTTATGACGCGTCCCTGCGATGTCCGCGCGATGAAATTCAACTGCACCAGATACGGCTCGATGACGACGGACACTGTCTCGGGGTCTTCACTGATCGCAGAAGCCAGGCTGTCGAGGCCCACAGGACCGCCTCTGAACTTTTCATCGATAGCCCCAAGGAGCCGCCGATCGATGTCCAGCAAGCCATACTTGTCGATGTTGAGCCGTGAGAAAGCCTCGTCGACCAGCTTGACATCGACGATGGGGCCCCCCGCATAGGCCAGGTAGTCTCTGATGCGTTTCAGGTTCCGCAGTGCTATGCGAGGAATGCCGCGTGAGCGACCAGCAATGCGTCTGGCAGCAGCCGGCTCTACAACCGTATCAAGCCGGCAGGCGGCATTGGCAATGATCTGGGCCAGTTCCTCCTCATTGTATGGATCCATGCGCATGACGATACCGAATCTGTCGCGAAGAGGGGCGGACAACATGCCAAACCGAGTAGTCGCTCCTATGAGAGTGAACGGCTTGAGACGTATCGTAAGTGTTTTGGCGCTCGGCCCCTTCCCGAGAATGATGGGCAGTTGAAAATCCTCCATTGCAGCATAGAGTCCTTCTTCCACCGCGGGAGGCAGACGATGAATCTCGTCGATGAACAGCACGTCCCGCTCTCTGAGCGATGCCAGAATGCTGGCAAGATCACCTGCCCGTGTGAGTGCCGGTCCGCTCGTATACTTGAACCGCACACCAAGTTCCACGGCAATGATTTGTGCCAGCGTTGTCTTGCCCAGACCAGGAGCCCCGTAGAGCAGGCAGTGGTCCAAAGGCTCTTTGCGGCTCAGTGCAGCCCTGATGAAAATGGCCAAGTTGCGCCGCAGCTGCTCCTGTCCAATGAAATCCTCAAGGCGCCGCGGCCGCAACGTCGAGCCCACAGCATCACCCTCGGACTTCCCCGACGGTGGTGGGGTTTGAGCAACAGGTACTTTCCGACGTACACGCTTCTCTTCGCCGGCAGCCATATCCTATTTCCTCGAAAGGTGCTGCAAGGCATCACTCACGAGTTCCTCAGCCGAACGGTCCTTCGCAGGGCCAAGCTCCCGGAGAGAGCCACTGATCTCTCGTTGTGAGTACCCGAGAGACCGGAGCGCCATCTCCACCTCTGCCAACACGGTGGGTTCCGTTCCCGTCATGCCCTCTGCGGACAGAAGTTCAGCGTACTTGCGGTTGACGATCGGGCGCAGCTCGATGAGGATACGCTCGGCATTTTTCTTCCCTATGCCGGGCGCAGAAGTGAGTAACCCAACACTCTGTTCCCGCACTGCCTCGATGAGGCGAGACGCAGGTACAGCACGCAGAAGGTTCAGGGCGGTCTTGGCGCCAACACCCGGAACATGCTCGACCAGGTCGGCGAAAACTTCATAGTCCAACTGTTCGACGAAACCGTAGAGCTCCTGCCGGTCTTCCTTGACGACATGGTATGTCCGCAGTTCGACCTCTTCCCCCACCTCGAACATGGTGGGATCCACCACTCTTACCTCATACCCGATGTCGCCGACAAGAACGATGACGGCGGAATCCAATCTGCGATATACGGTTCCCCTAATCAGAGCAATCATCGGTCTCCTCCGCCAGAACTGCCTCGCGATAGGCCCCCGTGAACGTATGGCAGAGGGCGATGGCAATTGCGTCCGCTGTATCGTCAGGCGTAATATGCTCCTCGACACCAAGAATCTGGCGCACAGCAATCTCCACGTTCTTCTTGCTTTCCATGCCATATGATGAGACGGCCTGCTTCACCTGCTGAGGGGTGTACTCAAACGCAGGAACATGACATGTGCCGATGGCAAGGACAATGACTCCACGCGCCTCACTGACCTTCATGACCGTACGGGCGTTTCGAAAGAAAAATAGAGACTCGAGCGCCACTGCATCCGGCTTGTACCTGCGGACGAGTCGGCGGACGCCGTCGTAGATGTACTTGAGCCTGTCCGGATATGGCGTGCCAGGATGGGTCTCCAGGCACCCATAGTCAAGAAGGGCTACGGTGTCGCCGTCTGATGAGACGACACCGTAGCCGATGCGTGCCAGTCCGGGATCGATTCCCAGAGTAAGCATACAGTCTCTAGCTTTCCTGCTCCAGCAGTTTAATGATCTCGTCGCTCATTTCATAGTTGGAGAA
>NZ_QXIU01000037.1:0-458 GCF_003570935.1 Candidatus Cryosericum odellii | reverse complement strand
TCGTCCTGCTTGAGGTCCTCTGCGCCACTGTCCACTGCAATCATGAACAGATCGTCGTATCCCTTGTCAGCCGGATCGATTTCCAGCGAACCCTTCCGCTCGAAGCCCCAGCTGACAGATCCGTTCTCTCCCATAGCGCCACCGTGCTGCGAGAGGATTCTTCTGATTTCCGAAGTCGTGCGGTTCTTGTTGTCAGTCGAGGCCTGGATGATGAATGCGGTGCCATTGGGACCATAACCTTCGTATGAGGTCTCCTCGTAGCTGACACCCTCCATCTCTCCGGTTCCGCGCATGATTGCTTTCTTGACGTTGTCATTGGGCATACCTGCTGACTTGGCCTTTTCTACAGCTGCCCTCAACCGCGTGTTCGTTTCGGTACTTCCTCCACCTGCCTTCGCCGCGATAATGATCTCACGAGTGATCTTGGTGAAAGCACGACCACGCTTGGCGTCTTCTAC
>NZ_QXIU01000036.1 GCF_003570935.1 Candidatus Cryosericum odellii | reverse complement strand
CGACCACGCTTGGCGTCTTCTACGCCCTTCTTGGCCTGAATATTGTGCCACTTGGAATGCCCAGACATTTAGACCTCCTGATTTGAACTCTGTTCTGCCAATCGCAGAAAATGTTCATGTACCCTCGTATCGCTTCCAAGCTCCGGATGGAACGACGAAGCAAGAAGCCTTCCCTGCTGCACATAGACCGGCCCCTGCGCTAACCTTGCCAGTACCTCTACAGAAGGTCCTGTCTGGACAATCACCGGCGCCCGAATGAACAACGCATGCAATGGTGTGTCCAACCCTTGGACTTCCAGATCTTCCTCACTCGACTCCTTTTGACGTCCAAACGCATTCCGCTGAACAGTCACATCCAGAAGTCCGAGATGGGGTTGTACCTGGTTTCCCTCAATATCCCGAGCCAGAACAATCATTCCGGCGCATGTGCCATAGATCGCCAGTCTGCCTGCGTTGAAGCGGTCGACGATAGCTCGATCTACTCCATACTTGACCATGAGCTTCCCCATGGTCGTACTTTCTCCTCCTGGGATGATCAGCCCATCTACCAAGTAGACTTCCTCGGGGAGGCGAACAAGACGAACCTCCACGCCGAGGAACCGCACCATGCTAGCGTGTTCTCGAAAGTCACCCTGAAGAGCGAGGACGCCGATGACCACCTCTAGTTATCCCTCACCTGCATCTTATCCAGCTCGACGAGTGTGCGTGCATCAATGCCCGACATTCCTTCCTTCAAGCCCTTGCTGACCTCGAAGAGCACCTTGGGATCCTCCCAATAGGTCGTTGCCGCCACGATGGCTTTTGCTCTCGGAAGCGGGTCTGAACTCTTGAAAATGCCAGAACCCACGAAAACACCATCGGCACCAAGCGTCATCATGAGCGCCGCATCGGCCGGGGTAGCAATGCCCCCCGCTGCAAAGTTGACCACCGGAAGGCGTCCCAGTGTGCGCACTTCGCGCAGAAGCTCAACATTGACCCCGAGGTCCTTCGCCTCGACTACGAGTTCATCCTCGAGCATCGATTGCACCTTGCGAACTTCGTTCATGACCGCCCGCATGTGGGTGACCGCTTCAGAAACGTCCCCGGTGCCCGGCTCGCCCTTCGTCCTGATCATTGCAGCTCCCTCACTGACACGCCGAAGCGCCTCGCCCAAATTGCGCGCTCCACATACGAAGGGGATCTTGAACTGCCACTTGTCGATATGATACGTGACATCAGCGGGAGTCAGCACTTCACTCTCGTCAATGAAATCAATGCCCATATACTCCAGTATCCGTGCTTCGGAGATGTGCCCAATCCGCACCTTGGCCATGACGGGAATCGAGACAGCGTCCATAATCTGCTCGACAAGTCCCGGGTCGGCCGACCTTGCGACGCCGCCTTCCCTGCGAATATCAGCCGGAATCCGTTCGAGCGCCATCACTGACACTGCACCGGCTTCTTCGGCAATCTTCGCCTGGTCGACCGTCGTCACGTCCATGATGACGCCACCCTTAAACATCTCTGCCAAACCGCGCTTTACCTTGGTCGTTCCGATTTCAGCCATGTCGTTATCACCCCCTTAACCTTTAAAGTTTACTGTCATTTGGTGATTTGGCAACGTATTCGGCCGCACATCTTCCGGCCAGAAATCCAGTCGAAAAAGCTGCTTGCAG
This sequence comes from Candidatus Cryosericum odellii, assembly GCF_003570935.1. Lineage (GTDB taxonomy): Bacteria > Caldisericota > Caldisericia > Cryosericales > Cryosericaceae > Cryosericum > Cryosericum odellii. The sequence continues at coordinate 1,220 of NZ_QXIU01000036.1, read as the reverse complement.
ATTATAACCACCGGTGACAGCCTGCAGGTCCAGAAGCTCACCGGCAATGAACAATCCGGGAACAAGTCTCGATCCCATGGATCGTGGGTCGACCTCTCGCAGAGGCACTCCCCCCTGCGTAATGATCGCGGAGGTGAGAGGACCAGCCCCTGTGCATCCCAGCTCCACTCCCTTGACCGACCGAGCGACTGCTGCAAGGGTTTTCCTGGATAACGGTGTACTGCCCTTTCCTTCAATGCCCCACACACGCATCAGCTCAAGCGCCATCCGCCTCGGAAGGAATCTCGAGATATTCACCAGAATCTCATTGGCATTCCCGCAAGCTTCAATGTCGTGAAGTTCCTGGTCCAACGTCTTCTCGGGCCGCAGGTCCATGTACAGAACGACAGCCTGGCTCTCTGCCAGAGCTGGCGTGACAGCCAGACTCAGCGACAGGACGGCCGGACCTCCAATGCCTTGGTCCGTTATCATGACTTCTCCCTGCCTTCGAGCCAGCAACTTAGGGCCAACCCACGCTTCCACAGCGACGCCTTCGAGCGAAATCCCCGCAAGTTCTCTCAGCCACTTCTCGGGACAGTGCAAGGAAACCAGGCCAGGCAGCAGACGACCGGGGTGATGGCCTACACGCTCAAGAAACTCATAGCCGTCTCCCGTCGATCCCGTACCAGGATACGATTTTCCACCTGTAGTCACGACCACGGACCGGCTGTGCAGCAACCCACCAGACTCCAAACTGATCATCCAGCCGCCAGCCCCAATATCGATGCTTCGGACGCGGGCCGAGTAGAGAACATCGACACCGTCTCGCACGAGCAACAGCCCGAGAGCCTGGACAACGTCCTGCGCCTTGTCCGTCACAGGGAATACCCGGCCACCCCGCTCCGTCTTGAGTTGCAGGCCGGCTTCGGCAAAAAGAGCGACGAGGTCATCAGAGAAAAAGGACTCGAAAGCCGGATAGAGGAATCGGCCGGAAGAGCCGAAGGCCTGGACGAACTCGTCCAGTGAACGCGCATTGGTCACGTTTGCCCTGCCTTTGCCCGTGATGGCCAACTTCTTGCCCAGCACTCGATTTCGTTCGAGGATGAGGACTGAGCCATCGTGGCCAGAGGCTTTGAGGTGCCGCGCGGCAGACAATGCCGCCAGCATCCCGGCAGCACCACCACCTATGATACAGACTTCAGCTCTTGTTTCCATCGACAGGTAGATTATAACAGATTTGT
>NZ_QXIU01000035.1 GCF_003570935.1 Candidatus Cryosericum odellii | reverse complement strand
CAGGTAGATTATAACAGATTTGTGCGCGTCACTACTGCCACGTTGCTCAGCAATCCTCACTGTTCTTCTTGCCAACCGGGGGAAATGGAATACAATCATCGTTGCGCGCCCGTAGCTCAACTGGATAGAGTGACGGTCTACGGAACCGTAGGTTACAGGTTCGATTCCTGTCGGGCGCACCAGTCCTGACATGGCTCTCACTGATGTTGATTGCATGCTCCTTGCGCTTGACGAAGCCAGGCGTGCCCTTGATGAAGGAGAGATCCCTGTGGGATGTGTTGTTACAAGGGCTGGTGAATTGCTTGCTTCCGCACACAACACGCGAGAGAGCGCCAAGGATCCAACGGCACATGCCGAGATGCTCGCGTTGCGCTCCAGTGCCGAGCGCCTGCAAGATTGGCGTTTGGACGGATGCGTCCTGTATGTTACTCTCGAGCCGTGTCCAATGTGTGCTGGCGCAATAGCTCTTGCGAGGGTACAGCGGGTGGTGTTCTCGGCGTACGATTTCGACAATGGAGCAGTGGGCAGCAATGGCAACATGCTTACGCGACCTATCTTTGGATATGCTCCGGAGGTGGTTTCTGGTTTGTTGCGCGCTGATGCCGAAGCTGTCCTGCAGCAGTTCTTTGCACGTATCAGGTCCAAACGGAGAGGTGGCTGAGCGGTTGAAAGCGCCTGCCTCGAAAGCAGGTGACGGGGTTCCCTCGTTCGTGGGTTCAAATCCCACCCTCTCCGCCAGCATTACACAGATGCTGGAGTTGTCGTCATCTTGCCCGTTTCTCCGTGCTGTCGAGCGGCCATGAACCCAGGATATGCTCCCAGATATGGCATTGGCTTTGCTTCGCTTCTCGATGAAGTGTCCAACCTACCCCTGAGCGTCACGGGGATTTTGCCTCCCGGCCTCGTCGGCACCATGTACAGAATTGGCCCCGGCAGATTCCAGATTGGGGGTCACGCTGTTGGACATTGGCTGGATGGCTTCGCCCTCCTCTCATCAGTGGCTTTTGGATCACGTGGCGTCACCTGCAGCAACCGCTTTCTTGCAAGTTCCTGGTATCGTTGGGCTCTGATGGAAGATACAGTACCGGCTGGTGGTTTCGACTCCCAGCCCGTTCACCGCCACAGTCACTTCTCCGACGACAACGCCAACATGAGCATCACGCATTGGAGAAACGAGCTCGAGGCTCTCGGCGATACGCCACAGAGCATCTTGATCGATCCCACCACGCTGGCGACGATACGCACAAAGCGACGGGGACACCTGAACAGATGTTGCGCCTGTTCGCCACATCCCGTCTTCGACCAGTTCACTGGAGAACGCTTCGATTTGTCACTCTGCAACGGAGATCCTCCCGGATACGTCATTACAGTCACCAGTCCTGCGGGAAGAACGCGGCGCCTCTGTGCTGTCCCCTCGCCGCGCCTTGGATATATGCACTCCTTCAGTGTAACGCCACGATGGGTCGTTATCGTCGAAGGGCCCTTCACGGCCTATCCGCGTTCCCTGAGCTCATCCAGACATCCGTACCTGCGAAATTATGTCTGGGATGCGGGGCGAGGAAGCAGAATCCTGGTCGTCGACCGGAGGACAGGTGCACTGAAGGCAACACTTTCCACACGCCCACTGTTCGCACTCCACCACATCAATGCCTGGGACGACGGAAATCAGATCATCGTCGATCTTGCCGCCTACGCGGATCCGAGTATTCTCGACTCTCTGGCTTTCGACCATGGAGAGGTTCCTGCAGGCAACTTTCCCGCTCCGCTGGCAACCCGCCTCGTCATCGACCTGGAGCACAAGCGAGTCCTTTGCTCACCACTGAGGTGCCCGCCGGGAGAGTTCTGCACAATAGACGCCAGATTCTCAATGCGCCCGCACACCATCCTGTTTGCGGCGGGGCCAACGAGAACAGGCGAGCCAATCGATCGGCTGTGCCGTTCCGACGTGACGACCGGTCGATTCATCGAGTGGTCCTCCGACAACTGTTTCCCCGGTGCTCCGATTTTTGTTCCCACGACTGCGGACAGTCCAGAAGGAGAAGGATGGTTACTGACTATCGTGCTCGATGTTCTGGCAAAACGTTCATTTGCCCTGATTCTGGATGCTGCGACAATGACCGAACAAGCCCGCGCATGGCTTCCCTGTGCGCTACCGTTCGGACTGCACGCACTCTTCGTGCCGGAGGAGGCAACAACATGACTTCATCGAAACACGTGCGGGCGTCATCGTGCGAGGTCCCCGCCGGAGGGCGCTACGAACGTCAACTATGGATGAAACAGGTCGGCCCTCCGGGACAGGAGAAGCTGGCAAAAGCATCCGTTCTGGTCGTAGGAGCCGGAGGACTCGGCTCTCCGATCCTGCTGTGCCTGGCTGCCGCTGGAGTGGGTACGATAGGGGTGGTCGACGGAGACACCGTGAGCCTGTCCAACCTGAATCGGCAGGTACTCTATTCCACGGGAGACATCGGTCAACCCAAGGCCCTTGTCACAAAGGAACGGTTGGTGGCACTGAACCCGGACATACGTATCGAGGCCTATCCCAGTCGGCTGGATCCGGACAACGCCTATGCTCTCTTTAGCGCCTACGACATGGTCGTCGACGCCACAGACAATTACAGTACGCGATATCTCGTTTCCGACGCTGCTGTCCTTTTTGACAAACCGCTGTTCATCGGTGCGGTAAGCAACCTCCACGGAATGGCATTCACAGTCATCCCGCGAACAACAGCCTGCTTCCGCTGCCTGTACCCCAAATCTCCTACTGCTGCCATGGCACGCGAGGAGAGATCTCGCGGCATTCTCGGTACCACTCCCGGCATCATCGGTTCCATCGTTGCACAGAACGTGCTCAAGTACATTGTGGGGTGTGGAGACTGGCTGGCCGGCAAGCTGCTGCTCATGGATGGAGAGGACAATCGCTTCGAGCTCGTACCACTTGAACGCGACCATCAGTGCCGAGTGTGTGGTGACCAACCGACCATAACCGAGTTGTTCTCGATGAAAATTGATCCCCGGCAGAGTTCCTGCTGAAGACAGGAGACTCTACCGGGAAAGTGAACGTGTTGCTACTGCCGGAACGCCCTTACTGTTCCAGTCGACACGCTACTTTCGAACCTTCAAGTTCCAGGGCACCGTCCTCGACCGGGCCAGTGACCACCGTCACCTCGGTTGCGAGGACTTCCCGGGCCACGTCCTGCGCCGCAGCAGTAAGTACGGCCGTCACTGCAGCATCGGTACACGTCAAAGCAAGTCGTACACGATCCGTCACCTGATAGCCTTTGTCCTTGCGCTGTCCTTGGACAAAGTGCTCGACCTCGCGCACATACCACTCAGCTCGCAACTCCGGCGTAACAGTAGGGTCAACCGCCACCACAATGTTTGCCGACGACGCTACGAACAGTCCACCTTTCCCTGAGACTGTACTGATGACATCATCCTTCGTAAGCAGGAATGCCGTTCCGTCCAGATCCAGAGAAGCTTGACCAGTGCTCTCAAGTTCGGCGTAGACTCTCTCTGGATCTACGGCCAGTGCCTTCTGGATGGCAGGGATCAATATTCCGGCCCTCCTGCCGAGTACAGGCAGGTTGGGCCTGAGTGTGAACTCGGCAATGTCCGCAGCGCGCTTCGCTTCGGCAATAGACTTGACGTTCAGCTCATCGCGGATGATATCGGCATGAGAAACCAGCACTTCATGAGCCTGTGCGTCATTGGTGTAAACAGTCACTGCACTCAGTGGTTGCCGGGTTTTGACGCCCGCCTGCTTCCTCGCTGACCTTCCCAGGGACACGACATCCATGACCGCCTGCATTGCACCCGTAAGCTGCGGGTCGAACATGGACTTGTCAAATTCGGGCAGGTCAAGGAAGTGCACAGAAAGCGGGGCCTCACTGTTGTCCGAACGGACGAGGTTCTGGTAAATCTCTTCCGACAGGAAAGGCGTGAACGGTGTCAGCAGTCTTGCAAGGTCGACCAGTACCCTGTAGAGCGTCTCGTACGCCGACAGCTTGTCAGTATCGTTTTCGCTTTTCCAGAAGCGCCGCCTGCTCAGGCGCACGTACCAGTTGCTCAGTTCCTCGACGAAAGCCTGGATGAGCTTCGTCGCCGGATTGATATCATAGGTCTCCATATCTGCACGCACATCCCGGACGAGCACCTGAAACCGGCTTAAAAGCCACTGGTCCAATTCTGGCCGCTGTTTGAACGGAACCTGGGCAATCTTCGGATCAAAGTGGTCGATATTGGCGTACAGCACGAAGAAACTGTAGACGTTGCGAAGTGGTATGATGAAGTTTTTGAGAGCATCGGCCACTACGCTCGGCCCGAACCGTCTCGGGTACCAGGGTGGAGTACTCGTATACAACGACCATCGGAACGCATCTGCCCCCTGCTTATCGAGAATACTCCATGGGTCGATGACATTACCGACATGCTTGCTCATCTTGTGGCCCTTCTCGTCCAGTACCAGTTCGAGCACCATACAATGCTTGAATGCCGGCCTGTTATTGAGAGCAGTGGAGATGGCGTGAAGAGTGTAGAACCACCCACGCGTCTGATCGATTCCTTCAGAGATGAAGTCAGCTGGATACATCTTTGCGAACTCGTCCTGGTTCTCGAATGGATAGTGCCACTGTGCATACGGCATCGAACCAGAGTCGAACCAGACGTCGATGACTTCTGGGACACGGTGCATAGTGCTACCGCATACCGGACACCGCAGTTCGATCTTATCCACATAGGGGCGATGCAACTCGACCTCGGGATCCGGGTTGACAGCCATCTCGTTGAGTTCAGCAATGGAACCTACCGCATGCTGGTGTCCACAAGAATCGCAGACCCAGATAGGCAATGGAGTTCCCCAGTAGCGTTCGCGGGATAGCGCCCAATCCTTAATGTTCTCCAGCCAGTTGCCAAATCGCCCGTCCTTGATGTGGTCGGGGTACCAGGTGATCTCCTGATTGTTCGCAACCATCTGGTCCTTGAACTCCGTCGTGCGGACGAACCACGAGTCCTTGGCGTAGTAGAGAAGAGGCGTATCGCATCGCCAGCAGAAGGGGTAGTCGTGTTCGATCCTCTCTGTCTTGAACAGCTTTCCGTCAGCTTTGAGCTGACGTCGGATATCGGGGTCACTTCCCTTGGCGTCCTTGCCGGCCCACGGTGTCACTTCAGACGTGAATTTGCCGGCAAGGTCGACAAGCTGGACAAATGGAAGTCCTTCTTTCAGTCCAATGTTGAGGTCGTCTTCGCCAAACGCAGGCGCCAGATGAACGATGCCTGTGCCGTCCGTCGTCGTCACATAGTCTGCAGTGACAATGCGCCACCCACGCACCTCTTCCCAGGGTTCGACACTGGCATAGTCATAGAGGCGCTCATATCGAACCCCCGCAAGTTCGCTCCCGAGATACGTGCGCACGAGTGCCACGTGTTCAGCGTCATGGCCAAACACGGCAGCCAGCCGCGCAGACGCCAGCAGATACCGTTCACCTTCCAGTTCGACGACCGAGTACTCTACGCCCGGGTTGACCGCAAGCGCAACGTTGCTCGGCAGAGTCCATGGCGTCGTCGTCCAGACCAGCGCCTTGACACCCTCCAGTCCATCTGACGTCAGGGAGAACTTGACGAAAACCGTCTCCTCGGTGACGTTCTTGTAGCCTTGCGCAACCTCGTGCATCGAGAGAGCCGTTCCACAACGCGGACAATAGGGGACGACCTTGTGTCCCTGGTACAGTAACCCCTTGTCGTAGAAGGTCTTGAGGATATGCCAGACCGATTCGATGTAGTCGTTGGTGTAGGTCGCATATGCATGTTCGGTATCCAGCCAGAAACCGATGCGGCTGGTCATCTTCTCCCACTCCGCCTTATACGTGAAAACGCTGCTCTTGCACTCCCGCACAAACGCTTCGACGCCGTATTCCTCGATCTGCTGCTTGCCGCTGATGTGGAGTCGTTTCTCGACCTCAATCTCCACAGGCAGACCCTGGCAGTCCCAACCACCCTTGCGAGGGACATAGTAGCCTGTACCTGCCTTGTACCTCAGAACCGTGTCCTTAAAGACGCGGGCCAAGCCATGGTGCACACCGGGTCTCCCGTTCGCGGTCGGTGGTCCTTCGAAGAATACAAAGCGCTCCTTGTCCTTGCTTAGTTCGAGCGACTTCTCGAAGACATGACCGGTTTCCCAAAATTGGATGGTGGCCACCTCCTGCTCGACAACCTTGTCGGCAGGCAATACGGGTTTAAACATGAGGCGTCTCCTCGTCTGAAGGGTTCACTACGGAAATCAGCATATATACTACGTCGCCAGGTAGTGTTGTCAACCAGATGACAATCACTGACCGTATCTAGAAAAGGCTTTCGAGGCACCCCTTCACGGGAGCGAAATTCACCTTTGCGACTGACCGAAGTACGTCCTTGCCCTTGTCTGACGCCAGGCGCCGCATGAACGCCTGTGCTTCCATCGACGCCCCCTTTGGCAGCCGGACAACTCCACTGTCCCTAGCTGTACGCTCAAGTCCATCGAGAAATGCCGCCCTGGCAAGAACGGAAGCAGCGGCCACTTCGGGGTACCGTTCTGCATGCGTTTCCACCACAAAACGAAAGCTTTGCGGAGTTTTCCAGAGCGCCATCGCCCGTCCACCATACTTGTCCAGGATGACGGTGTGCGCCTTGGACGCAGCTGCCAATTCCAGCAGCAACTCGGCATAGATCTCGTTGAGCAGGATATTCACATTGTGCACAGCCGCGTACCGTGCATTGTACTCCTGGGGCATGAGGATGCGGATGCTCGATCTACCGATACCATCCAGTCTCGTCGCGACGGTATGCACTTCCGCATCTGTCATGAGCTTGCAGTCACGTGCCCCGGCACGCACGACCTCCCGTCGCTCTGACTCGTCGCGAGCGGCAAAAGCAGCAACGACAAGGGGACCGAATAAGTCTCCCTTGCCAGATTCATCTCCTCCAACGATCGGAAATTCGAAACCCTTGCTCACCGGCTCGACGTGAGCCAGAATTCCTTCCGCGAGCCGAATCTGTCTGTCACAATCATGCCCCTGAAACAGGACCTTGCCGCTTCGATAGGCAGTCACGACCGAACCCTCGCTCCTGGCCAGGAAGTACGTTCCCGCAGGCAACTCCGGGTCCTCTATGGCACCAGCCGCGGTCAGAACTGATCTCAGACGTTCCTGCTGCTCATGTGTCATTGTCTTCACTGTGTTCATGAATGGATTGTCTCCTCTTTCGACAGATGTGCAACACCGGTCAAACACAAGGGGGCCGGCAGTTGCCGGCCCCCTTGACGAATCAGTCGATAATCTGTTATGGAGTGACGACGGTGATTCGACCCTCGACCGTCGGGTTGATCTCGGGGTTTGCCTTGATGTAGTTGACAAGACCGTCCCGATTCCATTCGCTGGACTTGTAGACGATCTTTTCCCCCTTGAGCATGGCATATCCATCCCCCCCGAGCGCTGTGTAATCCTGAACGCAGAGCTTGTACGTGGCGTCCATGTCCATCGGCTTACCGTCCTTGGTGATGCTGACGACGCGCGAACCCTTTGGTTTGGACGGATCAAACGTGAAGCTGAATCCGGACACCTGAGCGAACGCACCGGCTTGGGCGGGATAGGCACTGACAGAATTCTCGAGGGCGGTCTTGAGCGTGGAACCCTTGATCTCGAGGACTTCCAGGAAGTTGTCGAACGGGAGCACGTCATAAATGCTGCCTACTGTGACGTCTCCGGCAGGAACGCTGACACGAATACTGCCGCCGTCCTCGAACGCTATGTCCGCACNNTTGTTATAGCCGTCGACGATAGCCTTGATGGCCGGGTCTTCAGGAACAGAAGTTACAGTTGGTACAAGTTCATACGAGACGTTCTGCCTGATGATCTTCCCCTGATACGTCGTGAAATCGATGACCTCCTTGCCAACGTACGCACCGGCAGTGCCGGTCTGAGTTATCATGGTCTTGCCAACCATGACCTCTACCTTCAGGACAGTATGAGAGTGACCACCAATGATCAGGTTGATGCCAGGGGCACCTGCCGCGATAGCGGGGTCCAGCGGAGCGCCGCCATTCTCGTACCCGCAGTGGCTCAGAGCAACGATGTACTGTGCTCCCTGTCCCTTCAGGTCGACAATCTGGTTCTGCGCGGTCGCTATTGGATCCGCGACACCGACACCGGTCAGACTTGACGGCGCAACGATAGTGGGAAGGTCGGACGTTATGACACCGAACAGCCCGATGTTGATCCCGGCCACATTCTTGATGACATTCGACTTCCAGCCCAGATTGACGCCGGTCACGTTGGCATTCACATAGTCGAATTTGGCCTCTGAAATCCGATCCTTCAGGACCTGCTGGCCGTAGTCCCACTCATGGTTGCCGAGTGTTGCCACGTCGTAGCCCATCGCGTTGTAGACCTCTATCACGTTCTTGCCCTGGAACATGTTCGCTATCGTGGCGCCCTGGATTGCGTCGCCAGCGTCCACGAGCAAAACATGATCCTTGCCAAACGTGCTGCGTACGCTGTTGATGATGGTGGCCTCACGAGCCGCCCCCGCTACGCTGTTCTTGTTGGCATCGATCGCTGGCACCAGGTTGCCATGGAAATCGTTGGTCTGCAGAACAACCACCGTCGGGAACCGCATTTTCACGACCATGTCTGCCAGTTCACCCCTCGTGAGCTGATGCTTCGGGGCAGTGGCCTGCTCGGCCGTGATGAATCCCTTCGATTCAGCAAACGCAACGTATGGCAGTGCCCAGTCCGAGATGATGAGGTTCATGTTGGGTTTCCTGCCGGACTTGCCACTCGTACCGCCGGTAGGTATCTCCTTAAAGTTGGCCAAGTCAAAAATCGATATCTGGTCGTATTCCTTGCCCAGCGTGACTGCGTAGTCCCGCCAAGGGATCGTCGTACTCACGTCGATATAGGTCTTGCCCTTGTTGTACCACGTGCCAAGGGCATATCCAGTGCGGTCCAGCAGCCACTTCGCGTTCTTCATCGTAAATGTCTTGAGATCGCCGCCAGTAGGATAGCCGTTGACAACCATGCCAGGGGCTACGGGAAGAGCTATAGCGTACATCTCCACGCCACCAAGAGACTGGCCGGAACGCATGTTGATGGTCGCTCCGTTATTCTTCTTCGTATCTGCTGCCAAGGCTTCCCATTTCCACGTGCCGTCAGTATTGCGAAACAGGTTCGGAACCTTGTCAAGAGGCTGTGCACACAGATCATACTTGGAAGCATCATTTCCGTATCCGCTTGCTCTCATGAGGGCAGTGACTGCCTGTTCAGTCGTGGCTGGAGCATCGGGCACGAACGTCCTGACAGATGTGCCATTCATCAGTTTGCGAGCCTGAACCGTCCCGATCGCTCGAGCGTACCAGCCGTTGCTGGCTACGTCGACGAACGAACTCGCATGATTGCGACTGTCCATCGCGGTGTAGGAGCCGGTAATAATCGCTGCGAGATCCCCTCGAGTCGCCGTGGAATCAGGGACAAACGCCCCTGTGGGGAATTCGCTAAGCGCGCTCTGTCTGTTGAGCGTATCAATAGCTGCACGATACTGTGAGTTGAGATAGTCCGGCACGAGGTGCCAGTTGTTGTCGACTGTTGCATCGATCTTCCCAGTATCTTTAACATACTGGATCATCAGGTTGCGAATCTCGTCACTGGACTGGTAGACAATCGGTGAGCCCTTGAACCCAAGGAATCCGCCACCGCCAGCCCGGTAGTTGTTGAGAGCCAGCGTATACGTTGCAGTCATATCCATGGGCTTGCCATGATAGATCAAGCCGCTGATGCGTTGACCCGCCGGTTTCGTGGTATCGATAACGTAGTCGGCTCCCTGCAGCATGTCATAGTTGTAGCCCACCACGCTGGAGTTGACCAGAGTAGTGGCTGTCTTGTTGTACGTGTACGTGTTGAAGTACTTCGCAGACCACTCAAGCTCATCCTTGATCTGCTGTCCGGTCACTGTGATGGCAAACAGCGTATTCTCGTAGATGTAGAGTGAATACATGTCCCGGACCGTCAGTGGGCCCTTCTTGAAACTGGGGGCGGGATCAGGCAGCATGGCTGCGAGCGAGAGATCGGTGTTCGCGTACTTCATCTGGACCTTCTGAATCAGGTCCATGATGGCACTGTCCTCAGTCCGAGACGTGGCACCGGGGAAATCCCCCGTCGCTTCGCCAATCGGCTGCTTCATATAGCTGACCGCTGTCTCATGCTGAGTCTTGGTCGCGTCCAGAATGGCCTGATCAGCCACAGTGTCCGCAGTCACAGGGAGATTGGTTCCAGTTTTCGTGGCAACCTTCCACCCAGTGGCAGTCTGCTCCATGGTAATGTCTGCCTTGCAGATCTCGACGCCTGCGTTCTTTGGCTGCATGACAAGAACACCGTTGAGCGTCTTGCCCGGGATAGACAGGTGGGTATGCCCGGTCAACATGACGTCGATGCCAGGGACCGTCGTCGCAATGGCATAGGCCTGGTTCTCAATTGAAGTACCGAGATCCTTGCCGGTGTCGATGTCCTTCTCAAACCCCTCGTGTGCCAAGAGCACGACCAAGTCGACCTTCTTGGTGTCCTTGAGAATCTTGACCCACTTCTGGGCCTCTTCGACAGTATCCTTGAAAACCAGGCCCTTGATATTCGCAGGCACTTCCCAGTTCGGGATGTTCTTGGTCGTCAGCCCCAGAATGCCGACCTTGACACCGGCAACTGTCTTGACGATGTATGGCGTAAAGTAGTTCGTGCCATCTTCCTTGTAAATATTGGCCGAAAGCCATGGAAACTTGGACTCGGACCGGGCCTTGTCGACGATGGAGAGCCCATAGTTGAATTCATGGTTGCCAAGTGTCATCGCATCGTACCCCATGATGTTCATGGCTGCAATCACCGGGTTTGGCGCGGTCGTGTCGACCTTGTTGAAATAGTATGTCAGCGGTGTACCCTGCTGATTGTCGCCGTTATCCAGGAGAAGAGTATTCGGGTTGTCAGCCCTGACACCCTTGACCAGCGTCGACAGTTTCGCGAACCCGCCGTTCACGGGCGCGTCCTTGAAGTAATCATACGGGTAGATGACCCCATGAACGTCACTTGTCTCGAGCAAGGTTATCTTCACAGTCGTGGCAGCCATGGCTACCTTGAACGGGAAACTCGCGAACACCAGACCCAGTATGAGAATCACACTGAGCAGAACTGACAGGCGCTTCTTCATGCCATTCCTCCCGACTTGCAGAATAGACCCGTGACTTATTAATATTGTAGTATCGAGGCAGGAGAATACAATTTATGGGCCACGGTTGAAAGAGATCAGCCGCGACGGAAAGGAGCGACCGTGGAACTCTCACTCTTGCATATGTCAACGGCTCAGCAGGCTCATGATCTTCTGAATGGTCTGGAATGCTACTCTTTGGGAGCCGATATCATGGCAGCCAAAGCGGTATTCCTTGTGATACGAGTGAA
>NZ_QXIU01000034.1 GCF_003570935.1 Candidatus Cryosericum odellii | reverse complement strand
GACTACAACATCATGTGCGAGACGTTCCCATCCGTTTTCGTTGCAGGCATGTTCGGCTTTCAGAAAGCTGAGTTCTTCGAACTGACTGGTGCAGAGGAACGCGAAGCACCGAAGGTCTCGTTCGACAACAAGTAGCAGTCTATTCATGAATCAGGTGCCGGCCGTGAAGAAACTCGCCTGCACTGTTTTTATACTGATGGCAGCCCTCATGCTTCTGTCCCTCGTGGGCAGAGCAGGGGCTGCCGAAGCGGAGCGCATCCTGTCGGGCGATAGCGTTGTCACCGTCCATGTCGACTCCACGGAGTTATCTGGTGAAGCAAGAAGCTAAAGGAGCACACATGAGAAAGCGTAGACTGCTGACCTTGACCTTCGTGCTGGCGATCGCGCTCCTGTTGTCCGTCCCGGGACTGGCTCTAGCCGACCAGGAACGTATCACCAGCTTCGACAGCGCGATTACCGTCAACCAGGATGGGTCGATGCGGGTCGAGAACACCATTACGGCAGTCGTAACGGGTGACCAGATCCAGCACGGCATCTACTATGACTTCCCGACCATCTACAGCAACACGAAGACCGGCGGGCGTCTCGTCATCGACTTCGTTGTCCTGGGCGCTCAGCGCGACGGTCAGACCGAGCCGTACACCGTGAGCAGCCTGTCCAACGGCAAACGCGTCAAGATCGGAAGCGCCGATGTCCTCATCAGCCCCGGCCTCCACACGTGGGTGCTGCGGTTCAGCGTGGACCGCGAACTAGGCTACTTCACCGATCACGACGAGCTTTACTGGAACGTCACCGGCAATGGCTGGACCTTTCCCATTGAGCGCGCAACCGCGACGGTCACCCTTCCCACGGGCGCCGCCGCAAAGATCACCGGACTCGCCGCGTATACGGGCGCATCCGGCTCCACGGCAAGCGCCGTGACAACGACACAGGCCGCCGACGGGACCCCGACATTCGTCACGACGTCCGTCCTCAACCCTGGCGAAGGTCTGACGATCGTGATCGGATGGCCTAAGGGATACGTGACTCCGCCGAATGCCGTAACCCGGCTGGGCTGGTTCTTCCGCGACAACAGCGCTCTCATCGCAGGCCTCCTCGGCGCGCTGCTCGTCTTCCTGTACTACATGGTCATGTGGTATCGTCACGGCAATGACCCCAAACGCGGCACGATCTTCGCGCTCTTTACGCCTCCCGAAGGGACGTCCCCCGGAGGTGTCCGGTACCTGTCACGCATGGCCCACGACAGCAAAGCGTTCACCGCTGCATTGATCGACATGGCGGTCAAGCGGTACATCAGCATTCATCAGGATCACCACAAATACTGGATCGAGCGGGACACTGCTCCTGATTCCGTCCTGTCCGACGATGAGCTCGCTCTTGCCGGATCCCTTATCGGAACCAGCGCACGCGTGGACTTTGAACAGGCGCACGCAGAGGATATCCAGCGAGCGATCCTCGCCAGCCAGAAACCCCTGGAAGCGGACTACCAGCCGAGGTTCTTCGTGAGCAATACGGGGTACCTCCTGACCGGAATCCTGCTCTCCGTCGGGGTGGCGGCGCTCACCTTCTTCGTTTCCACCAGCGGGACTGCGTCGCAATTCGTCGCTCCGGTCGTTGTCGGGATCGTGCTGGTCGTCATGGCCGTGGTCTTCGGCTCCACGCTGAAATCGTACACGCAGGAAGGCCGGAAGATGGTGGACGAGGTCGCGGGGTTCAAGATGTACCTGTCGGTGACCGAGAAGGACCGCATGAATCTGCTCGACCCACCGGACCGGACTCCCGAGGTCTTCGAGAAGTACCTGCCGTTCGCCTTGGCGCTGGATGTAGAGCAGCGCTGGTCGGAGCAGTTTGCAGGCGTGTTCGCCCATATGGCTGCAGAGGGACGTCCCTACGCCCCCGTCTGGTACTACGGAGCCTACTGGAATCCGGCCAATCCAGCCGCATTTGCCAGCAGTATCGGCACCGGGTTCAGCAACGCCATCAGCGCTTCAGCGGTAGCACCTGGCTCCAAGTCGGGCTTCGGTGGTGGTGGAGGCGGCGGCTTCAGCGGTGGTGGTGGAGGTGGTGGAGGAGGCGGTGGCTGGTAGAGCGCTGTCTCTTGCGAGAGCCACAAGAAAGGACAACCCTGGGGGGAATATCCCCCAGGGTTGTCGTGTTTCCCGAATGTTCAGGCTGTGGGAAGCTGTGACTCCTTCTGGAGCTGTTCACGGCGCCTGCGGTAGAGGACGATCGGCAGGTCACCCTGGATGAGATTCTCTCCACCGTTCAAGCTGCTGACGAACGGTCGCTGGGTCTGCACGACACGGCGGTCCTGGTGCGCGATGGTGATATCCGCCAGCCCGGTCAGCAGGTCGGACAGTTGCCGGACAAGGGGCAGTCTGCCGAACCTGCGATAGAAGCGCAGATAGAGGATGCTGTGCTGTTCGTCGACGCACACGAAGGCGGCGGTGATACGGGCGTTCGCACCCAGGTTGTTCTGCCAGAGGTTGGGGAAGACGAAGGTAAGCTGCGCATCTCGCTCCGGGACCGGCATTTCGTCCGGCCGGCGAGGGGTCTGGCCGTGATCCTTCTCGTTGTCCACCCAGATGCGCAGGATGTTGCCCTCCATGCGCGCCACGGGGCCGTTGACGATGGTCTTGTTGCCCGCGCCGATCGTGTTGTAATGAACGAAGGGCAAGTGAACGACATCCAGCTGGTTCTCGATCGCACGTGTGTAGAATGCGTTCCAGGGGTCGCGCCAGGTGCCATAGATCAGTCTCGTATCGTCCAGACCCGAGATGAACGGCAGTTCAGGGTATTCATCTCGCGGCTCGCCCCACCACAGGTAGATGTAGCCGTGTGCTTCACGCACGACGAACGCCTCGCCCTGGAACGTGGCCGGCACGACGGCGTCTTTGCCATTTGCGGGGATGACTGTGACGTGACCTTGGCCGTCATATTGCAGGCCGTGAAACGGACACTCCACACAATCGCCTTTGACCTTCCCCGCGCTGAGTGCCACCCCCCGATGAATGCAGTGATCGCTCATGCATGCCACAGCGCCCTTCGCATCGCGCCACAGGACGAGGTCCCTGCCCATGCGCCGGACGCCGAGGAGTCTTCCCGGCTTGACCTCGCGTGATTCAAGGATGACATACCACTGGTTTCGAATCATCGTGTCACCTCCTGTTTGCTACGTCCCAGGGACCCTCCCTGGACGACCACACGAATTATACTGGATATGGGGTCAGCTGGTAATTGCACACTCGGTGGTACATATGCCGGATCAGTTTGACTTGGCCATCGACGTCTCATAGACAAGGACCAAGGGATGGATTCCCGCCTTCGCGGGAATGACGGATGGAAGGAGGAATTCCCATGTGCGCGGGAATGGCGGAATGGGCAGCATTTTAGGTTATGTCCGGGGGTCCTTGTGTCGGCGGTCGAGCTCCCGCTGGATCTGGCGCTGTTCCCATCCTCTTCCCAGGAACCGCCCGATGCCAAAGACCGAGATGGCATGCACCACGAGGACAACACCCCATCCGATGAGCGGCCAGATGAACCAGATGGCGCCGTCGTTCTTCTTGAGCGTGGTAAGATTCAGAATGGCCAGGGCCGCGTTGGCCACCAGAAACATGACCGCGTGGGCGTAGAACCCCTTGACCTCCTGGACCCGGTCCCTCGCCCTCTGATACTCCTCGAGCTCCGTCACGACAGCGCCTTCTGCGAACACCCTGGCGTCATGTTGTTGGGATAGCAGGTGAGGACCATCCAATGGTTCTGCAATTCGAAGGGTGGAAGTCTATCGCCTACTGTTGTCACTTGTACCTCCAGATTGTGAGTTCCCTCAGTATATCGCAGAACGGTGAGGCGTCATCCCTTCAGTGACAGGAGATGCGCCAGCTCGGCGGCCGCCTGAGTCAGCAGGGCCAGACCGTTTTCCATGGCCTCACGTTCACTCATGGGACGGTCGAGGGTCGTGATAAAGACATCGATGCCGGCCTCGCGGACCTGTGCCCGATCGCGCACGGCCCCGGCAATAGCCACCGTCAATCCCTCCGGCGAAACCTTCCGGAAACGCTGCGCCACACGGACCGGAGCCTTGCCATACACCGTCTGAGCATCGATGCTTCCCTCACCAGTCACCAGCACGGTGCATCCCACCGCTCGGGCGTCGAAGTTCTCGAGGTCCATGAAAAGCTCAGCGCCTGACTCCAGGTGACCGCCCAGCCATGCGACGGCTGCGCCACCGACACCGCCGGCGGCACCCGCCCCAGACATATCGTGCAGCCGCACGCCCGTCATCTGTAACGTGATGTCAGCCAGCCGTTCCAGGCCCTTCTCCAGCAGCGTCACCATGTCGGGCGTGGCTCCCTTCTGCGGACCGAACACCGGAGCTGCTCCCGTCAGACCGAGCAGAGGATTGGTCACGTCGCTGGCGACCACCAGCCTGGTCTGCTTCATAGGCGAGTTTGCCACGACACGAGCCAGCCGGGATAGTCCCTCGCCGCCTCGCCATGAGGCATTGCCGGCCTCGTCGGTGATGCTGAAACCCAGCGCAGCCAGCATGCCGAGCCCGCCGTCCACGGTGGCAGATCCGCCGATACCCAGGATGATGCGGTCCGCACCATGTTCCAATGCGTGTTTGATAAGCAGACCAGTCCCCCACGTGGTCGTGAGCATGGGATTCCGTTCCTCGGCGGCAATCAACGCCCATCCGGACGCCCTTGCCATCTCGATGACCGCCGTCTGGCCAAGCCACACCACAGGCGCCTCGATGGGACGCATCACGGGATCGAAGGTACTCACGAATTCGACGCGTCCACCCAAGGCTGCAGCTACATCCGTGGTCCCGTCGCCACCGTCGGCAAGGTAGACCTTCTCGACCTGAAAGCCGGCACCCTCGAACGCCAACGCCACGGCATCGGTGGCAGCCTTCGTGGAAATGCTCCCCTTGAACGCGTTCATGCTGACAAGTACCTTCGCCATAACAACCCCCTTTGTGCCTGCTCAGTGCACCAAAAGCGGCAAGACAAGCACACCCGCGAGTACGGCCAATCCTCCGACCATCAATGCAACGGTGATGTTGCGTCGGCCAATACACTTTCATTGTAGCGGCAGCTCTGTGGGACTCCAGACCAATCAGACTTGACAGCAGCACATGCCTGACAATAATATTGACCGACTGGTCAATGACCACGTAATCGACAGATCACACAACAGGCGAAAAGCGAGGAGATGTCACATGCTGATCGAACTGAACAAGGTGGGGCGCAAGTACCAGATGGGGCAGGGTGAGTTTTGGGCGTTGAAGGATGTCACATTGAGTATCCCGGAGGGCCAGCTGGTGACCATCCTGGGTCCATCCGGCTCTGGCAAATCGACGCTGTTGAACATCATGGGCGGTATCGACCACGCCGATGCTGGCACCGTCCGCGTCGCCGGGGTCGACCTCTCGCATGCATCGGAACGTGACCTCACACAATTTCGACGCGACACGGTGGGTTTCGTGTTCCAGTTCTTCAACCTCATCCCCAACCTGACGGTTCGTGAGAACGTCGAGGTGACAGCAGACATCGCGAAGAAGCCCCTGTCCATCGATGAGGTTCTCGACGCCGTGGGGCTTGTGTCCATGGCTGATCGGTTCCCGTCTGAGCTCTCCGGCGGCGAACAGCAGCGTGTGTCGCTTGCCCGGGCGGTCATCAAGAATCCCGCCCTGCTGCTTGCCGACGAGCCGACCGGTTCGCTCGACTTTGCCACGTCGCGGGACATTCTCCGCCTCCTGGTCCAGATCAACGAGACCTACCGCACCACCATCGTGCTGGTCACACACAATGCTGCCATCGCGGACATGACGGACCGCCTCATTCGGCTGCGCAGTGGCGAGGTCGAGGAGGACCGTCTGGTCGGTCGCCTCATCAAGGCAGAGGAAGTGACCTGGTGAACACCCTGCTGAAACGCCTTCCCCGCACGATCCGCTCCAACCAGTGGCTCGTCTACGGCAGTATCACGCTGGTCATGCTTGCCTGCATGCTGTATGCCAGCCTCAACGGCGTTATGGTCGACCTTAACCAGAGCAGATCGCGGTTCGAAAGCGAGTCCCAGATGGAATCGGCCACGTTCCTGCCGCAGAAACCCTTTACAGACCTGTCTACTTTCGAACACGACAACGGACTGACAATCGAACGCCGCCGGGAAATCGATGCTACGGTCGACAGCGGCCTCACGCTGCGGGTGTTCGAACGAACGACGCGTGTGGACATCCCCGCCATCACTGCCGGCCGTAACATGCAGGCAGATGACGAAATGTTGCTCGGTCAGACGGTCGCCACCGCGCTCAAGATCCCGCTGGGGACGAAGATGACCCTGCTGGGACATTCCTTCACCGTTGTTGGGTTCACGGCCGTCCCGGACTACATGTACCCCATCCGCACCACCGACGACGCCGGCATCATTCTGGACCCCAAGGCATTTGGTATTGCCGTCATTACGCCTGCTGCGATGGACACTTGCGCTCCCACAGCTCTTGCGACCTGGCATATCAAGACCGTCGACGGGACAACCGTCAGCGCACGACAGGCGCTGAACGAGACGGTTGGTCTCACGTACTGGCAGGATATCACGACAAACGCGCGCTATACCCTGGCCACAGTCAAACTCGAGGGAATGGCGTCGGTATCCACCAGCATGCCACTGGTCATCCTCCTGCTGGCCTGCCTACTGCTGGCTGCGGCACAGGGCCGCATGGTCCGTATGCAGCGGGCCCAGCTTGGCACGCTCAAGGCAATGGGCTACTCAACGTGGAAACTCGTTCTGCAGGAACTGGCACTCCCGGCGCTCATCGCGTTGTCGGGGTCGGTGCTGGGTGTCCTCTCGTCGATTCTCACGATGCGCCCCCTGCTGAACTTTATGGTCAGCTACTTCAGCATTCCACTGTACGTGGCAACCATCCCGTGGAGAGCCGCCATCATCGGCATCGTGGCTCCCGTGTTCTTCACTGTCCCAGCTGTTGCGGTGGTTGCGACACGTCTTCTGGGCCAGGCACCCGTCAAGCTGATGCAGGCGACCGCCCTTAGCACTCGCCCCGGCCTCCTGGAGAGGTCCCTTCACTTGAAACGCGGCTCGTTCCAGAACCGGTTCGCCGCGAGGGCGGCCATCCGAGGGCTGACACGGCTGACACTTCTGATGCTCGGGGCAATGCTCGCAGGCTACCTGCTCCTGTTCGGCGGCGCCATGCGCGACTCGATGAGCACGCTGGTACGGAGCGCGTTTCAGGACACGCAGTACAACTACACCTACGCGCTGACGGCACCGAGGCTCGAGAACCCGTGGGGTGGAGAGGTGCTGACGTCCGAGCCATTCACGACCACTGACGGCCGGCTGACCTTCCAGGTGGTTGGACTGCCCGCCACGTCGACGCTGTTCGTCCCTCATGACAGTAAAGGTCAGGCCATCCCCATCGACCGCATCATCATCACGCGTGCGCTTGCGCAGAAGCTCAACTTGAAGGTAGGCGACAGCTTGACGATGCAGCAGGCAGCCACCGGACAGGAGGTCACACTGCCCGTCGACGCCGTGGCTGAGATGTATACGACAGCAACTGTCATCATGCCCCAGGAGCGGTTGAACAGCATCGTCGGGGCACCACTCGGCAGTTTCAACGCCGTCCTCAGCGCGACAAGCCTGCAGATCCCCGCCCAGGACGTACTGACGACGCTCTCCATGGCACAGAGCCGTGCTGCCTTCAACTCTGCAATTATGCCACTATGGGTGGCACTCGGGTCAGTAGCGGTCATGGCAGTCTTCATTGCGCTGCTGGCTCTGTCGATCGTCACGACGCTGACCGTGGAGGAAGAGCGTTTTACCATCTCGTTGCTCAAGGTCCTTGGCTACCGGCCAGAGGAGCTGAACCGGATGGTCCTTGGGTCAGGGATCGTCGCAGTAGCAACCGGCTTCATTCTTGGCATACCCCTGCTGCTGGCCTCCCTCGGGAAGCTGCTTTCCACGACAACGAGTGGCATCAGTTTCAGTCTGCCCATACGGCTCTCACCACTGTCGATCCTGGTCTGTGCCGTCATCATGCTGGCCACGTACCTGGTGTCGTTGAGAGCGGCACGGCGCAAGGTACTGGGCGTGCAGATGGCTGTCAGTCTCAAGGCTGCGCGAGAGTAATGCAGGCATCACCGCGCCGGTCCGTCGCCGACGACAGGCGGACCGCCCTGATCACCGCGGCGATCAGTGAATTTGCCACCGCCGGCTATTTGGCTGCCTCGACGAATCATATCGTCGAGACAGCCGGTGTCAGCAAGGGGTTGCTGTTTCATTATTTCGGCGACAAGAAGGGTCTCTACATAGAGGCTGTTCAGGCGTGCATCACCGAAGTGATGCGCCGCTTCGACGAACGTGTGGGGCCGACCAGCACTGACTTATTCGAGCGCCTCAGACAGTACACGCTGGCCAAGTGGTCCCTGATCGAAAAAGATCCAATGATATTCGCATTCCTTCAGGAGGCCATGACCGACCCTCCGGCAGAGCTGCGCGATGCCCTGCTCGCCTCCACGGCCGAGATCACAGCCTCGACATGCCAGCGGCTCTTCCAGGACATCGACACGAGTGCCTTCAGACCGGGCGTGACCATCGAACAAGCTATGCGCCTGCTCTCCTGGACGTTCGACGGACTGGGGAAGCAGTACACGACCATCCTCAGACAACAACCACTTGACCTCGCAAGCGTACGGAGCGTCATGTTCGCGGAGGTAGACACCTATGTTGCCCTGTTGCGCCACGGCATCGAAACAGACCCCTCCTGATTGCCCTTTCCTGAACGACTCAACCTTCCTATACTTGGAGAAGAACGTGAAACAACGAGACATCTGACCCTAGTCAACCTTGACGAGGGGTGAATGCCGCTGGCCCGGGCGGTGAAGCGTCGGCCCCGCCGACCGGGCAGTAGAGGATGGGAGGTCATTATGCCGTTCGTCGACCAAGACGTNNCCACAGAATCAATCGGTGACGGCGTCTGTGTCTACACGTCGCCGGACCTGCCTGTCAACAGGGCTGCCGGCATGGGACTGCACAGTCCTGTCACCACCGGTCAGATGCAGGAGATGGAAAGCTTCTTTGCCGATCGCAAGATGCCGGCACAGTTCGACCTCTGTCCCCTGGCCGATCCCTCCCTGCTGGAGCTCGCAGCAGAACGCGGCTACCATGTCGTCCGGTTCCTCGATGTCCTATGCATGGACCTGCCATCCCAGGAATCCCTGCCTGCCCTGCCGCTTGGCGTCGAGATCCGTAAGATCACCGCCGATGAGACCGAGATATGGGCACGGGCGGTCGCTTCCGGTTTTGCGGCGACCGATGGACTCGACGAGTCGGACGCCAATGTCATTCTTGCACGTACCGCCGCACACAGTCCAGGCGTCGTCTGTTACCTGGCTACGGTCGGGGGACAGCCTGCCGGCGGAGGAGCCATGATCCTGCACAACCACCTTGCAGCCCTCTTCTCCTCCAGCACGAGGTTGCCGTTCCGCGGACGAGGTATCCAGAATGGTCTCGTCGCAATGCGCCTGAAAGCAGCAGCTTCCGCCGGCTGTACGACTGCCTCCGTGCTGGCAACGCCGGGGAGCGTCTCTCATCGCAACCTGGAGAGAACCGGCTTCAGGGTCGCATATACCCGCCCAACCCTGCAGAGGTAGCGCCCGAGACCAACCACTGCCGGCCGGCTTCTTCACGATTAGCGATGAAACCGCATGTAGAGCGGGCATTCATCCCGTTCGTTGTTATGCGCTGCCATCATCTTGACGCCACCGGACTTTGGCCTTAGCATAATGATGTTCCTGACAGGTCGCCTGCCAGTCACTGTGCAACTGCAGCTGGACGTAGGGCTTGCCAGAGTCAATCCTTGTCAAGGTCGGGAACCCACCACACCATTTGCATGGAGGTTTCTGTCATGACAAGTACACCGAACGCAGAACAACCACAAGGTTTGACAACTGCAGAGGCACAACAACGCCTCAAGGACGAAGGACTCAACGAACTGCCCACCGCGAGTAAACGTGGATGGGTTCGCATCCTGCTCGAGATCGTCAGGGAACCCATGTTCCTCCTGCTCCTTGCATGCGGCACACTGTATCTCATCCTCGGCGACCGCGAAGAAGCCCTGATGCTGCTGGGTTTCGTTGGTGTCGTCATCGGCATCACCTACTATCAGGAAAAGAGGACCGAGAACGCGCTGGATGCGCTGCGCGACTTGTCCAGCCCTCGTGCCCTGGTCAGGCGTGACGGTGAGTGGATCCGCATCGCCGGCCGCGACGTCGCTCGCGGCGACATCATGATGCTGTCGGAGGGAGACCGTGTCCCCGCTGATGCTATGGTGCTGCAGTGCACCAACCTGCATGTCGACGAATCGCTCCTGACCGGTGAGTCTGTCTCGGTCCGCAAGACAGAGTGGGATGACAAGTCCGAAATGGAGCGTCCGGGAGGCGAGGACCTTCCGACTGTTTATTCCGGCACGCTAGTCGTTTCCGGACAGGGCGTCGCCGAAGTGCGGGGCACTGGACTCCGGACCGAACTGGGAAAGATCGGCAAAGCACTTCAAACCGTGGACACCGAGAAACCACCTCTCCAGCACGAGGTTGCCAATCTCGTGCGCGACATGGGTCTGGTCGGCGTCGGCCTCTGCATCGTCGTCACGATCGTGTTCAGTCTCACTCGCGGCAACAATCTCATCGCCTGGCAACGAGGCTTCCTGTCCGGTCTGGCCATGGCCATGGGCGTCCTGCCCGAGGAGTTCCCCGTGGTCCTGACCATCTTCATGGCCATGGGCGCCTGGCGCATGTCTCAGAACCAGGTCCTGACCCGCCGCGTGCCGGCCATCGAGACCCTGGGGTCGGCGACCGTCCTGTGCGTCGACAAGACTGGTACCCTCACGATGAACAAGATGACCGTCCGCAAACTGGCGGCCGGCGGCGAGTATATTCACATCCCCGCAACAGGACTGCCCGGAGTCCTTCCTGAACGGTTCCATGAACTGGTCGAGTACTCGATCCTGGCCTGTGAAGCCGACCCCTTCGACCCCATGGAGCGTGCCATCCTGGACATGGGGCAGGGCGCCCTCAAAGGGACTGAACACCTTCACGAAGACTGGCAGTTGGAGCGCGAGTATCCGCTTTCGCGCCATATGCTGGCCCTGTCGCACGCGTGGCAGATGCACTCCGGAGGTGGCCGCGTAGCCGCCAAGGGTGCGCCAGAGGCGATCCTTGATCTGTGTCACATGCCACAGGCACAGCAGCAACTGATCATGAAGCAGGTCCTGGACATGGCGAACGACGGCCTGCGCGTCCTTGGAGTTGCCCGCGCCTCCTGTGACAACGACGATCTGCCGGACAACCAGCACGACTTCGATTTCAAATTCATCGGTCTGATCGGTCTCGCCGATCCCATCCGCGCGACCGTGCCCGCCGCCGTCGCCCAGTGCCGTCGTGCAGGTGTGCGCGTCGTCATGATCACGGGCGACTACCCCGGCACGGCACTATCCATCGCGAGAGAGATCGGTCTCCAACACCCCGACCGCATCGTTACCGGGTCAGAACTTGAAGCTATGTCCGAAGAAGAAGTCAGCAATAAGATCCGCGACGTCAGTGTGTTTGCTCGCATGGTCCCTGAGCAGAAGCTCCGCCTGGTCCAGGCGCTCAAGGCAAACGGCGAGATCGTCGCCATGACCGGCGACGGTGTCAACGATGCGCCGGCACTCAAGAACGCCCATATCGGCATCGCCATGGGCGAACGGGGAACCGACGTCGCCCGCGAGTCCGCCGCCATCGT
>NZ_QXIU01000033.1 GCF_003570935.1 Candidatus Cryosericum odellii | reverse complement strand
ACTGGGTGACAAGCATGGCTGCCATGTGGTCGTGCCTCCTGCCCTGGAATCGCATGGCCCCAGACTGGATTCCCGCATACGCCGAAAGCACACCTCAGAACGCCCCTCGCATTGAAAAGAAATGCTTAGGGGTATTGAAAAGAAATACTTGGGGGGAATGACACATGGAACGCCTCCTGCCCAGGCGTGCCCTCGCCGGGGGAACACGATATACTGGGGCACATCTCCCGGCTTGACTTGCGGCTGCCAGTTTCTATGCTGTAACAAGTAGGATTATGGGTCAAACGGGGCTGCATGACAACGGTCCGTGCAAGGGGAGATGTGCAATGCAGTATGGCATGGCACTTAAATCGCTGATAGTCCCTGCCTGCTTCCTAGCTATGCCGGGAGGTGCCTGATGACAAGTGGGCCCTTTGGTGCGCTCGTTTGCAACACCGCGCTGCTCCTGTTGTTGGTCTACGTCTATGATCTGCTGAATGCTTTCCACTGGGTGTCCAGGTCCTGGATACGGCAGGTGATCACCGGTATCGCCATCGGCACGATCGGTATCTTTGTCATGCTGATGCCCTGGACCTTCGCAACGGGCATTATCTTCGACACGCGGTCCATCCTGCTGGCCCTCTCGGGGTTGTTCTTCGGCACGATCCCGACCATCATCGCGATTCTCATGACCTCCGCATACCGCATGGCCCTGGGCGGGAGCGGCATGTGGACGGGCGTCTTGCTCATCGTCGCCTCGGGAGCCATCGGACTAGCCTGGCGGCGTGCGCAGAAGCGCCAGCTGGCAAGCCTTTCGTTCTGGACACTGTACTCCCTCGGGCTAGTCGTCCACGTGGTCATGCTTGCTCTCCTATTCACGCTGCCGCTGCAGACTGCACTCCAGATTATCGCCAGCATCACCTTCCCAGTCCTTGTGGTCTTTCCCATCGCGACCGCCGCGTACGGCACACTGATGGTGGAGCGCCTGCGGCGCGAGCAGGGGGCTGCCGCCGTCCGCGAAAGTGAGAGTAAGTTCAGGGCGCTGTTCGAGCAGGCAGCAGTCGGAGTCGCCAAGGCGGAGGCAAGAACGGGGCGCCTGGTGCTCTTCAACCAGCACTTTGCTGACCTGCTGGGGTACTCCCCCGAGGAGCTGCTCGGGATGAACCTGCAGACCATCACGCATCCAGACGACCGGGCAGAGACACCTCGGAAAATGGAGGAGCTGGCGTCCGGCCGGATATCCTCGTTTGCTCAGGTCAAACGCTATGTGCGCAAGGACGGGGGCATCATCTGGGTCAACATCACCATATCGCCGTTGTGGGCGAAGGGGGACCCGCCCGACTTCGCGATGGCATCCGTCGAGGACATCACCAACCGGAAGCGTGCCGAAGAAGCCCTGGCGATTTCAGAGGAGCGGTACCGCACACTGTTCGAGTCGATGCGCATCGGTGTCCTGTACTTTGGGCCCGACGGGGTCATCATGTCGGCCAACCCGGCGGCCGTCAGTATGCTAGGAATCACTCAGGGAGAGATCGTGACCCGTCGCCCCACGGAGCCATGGTGGAGGAACATCCACGAGGACGGCTCGGAGTTCTCAGCCGAGGCCCTGCCCTCAGTGCAGGCCATGCGCACCGGGGAAGCAGTCCATGACGTTATCATCGGCATCTTCAACGAGCACGAACAAGCCTATCACTGGGCCAACGTCAACGCAATCCCACAGTTTCGCGCGGGCCAGACCAGTCCCTACCAGGCCTACGTCACGATGGAGGACGTCACCGAGCGCAGGGCTATGGGGCGCCAGTTGGCGCATCTGGCGTCGTTCCCCGCGCAGAACCCGTACCCCGTCCTCGAAATGGGAACCGACGGGGTGGTGCGATTCGCCAACGCGGCAACCACGGCCACGCTTGCACGACTGGGTCTGGACCCCGATGTCCGCCAGTTCCTACCAGGGGACGCCGAGCAGCTTGAACGCTTGAGACAGCAGTGTGAACAGTATCCCCAGGCCGAGGAGTTGGTTCTGGGCAAGGCCACTTTTTACAGGGTGATCATGGCACCGCCTGAAGCAGCGACGCTGCGTGTCTACGCCGTCGACATCACGGAGACCAAGACCGCCCAGTCACAGCAGGAGCGCTACCTCAGCATGCTCGATCGGAGTCTGAACGAGATCTACGTCTTTGACGAAGAGTCGCTGAAATTCGTCTACGTCAATGGAGCCGCGCTCCACAACCTGGGCTACTCCCTGGCGGAACTGCAGCAGATGACGCCGCTGGACATCAAGCCTGCCTTCACCAGACCTTCCTTCGAGGAGCTGCTGCAGCCCCTGCGGGACGGAACCAGGGAAGTGCTGGTCTTCGAGACTGTCCACCGGCGCAAGGATGGGACAACCTACCCGGTCGAAGTCCATCTTCAGCGATTCCAAGGCGACGGTCAGACGTCATTCCTTGTCTTCGTCAATGACATCACCGACCGCAAGCGGGTGCAGGCGCAGCTGCTGCAGTCCCAGAAGATGGAAGCCGTTGGCGAACTTGCGGGAGGCGTCGCGCACGACTTCAACAACATGCTGACCGGTATCCTGGGCAACGTGGCCATCGTGAAGGAAAGCATATCTCTGAATGACCCATTGCGCGAGAACATCGATGCCATCAGGACTGCAGCCGAGGAGGCAGCGAATCTGACTAGAGGGCTGCTGACGTTCAGCCGTGGAGCCATGATCCAGCCTGTCGCGCTCGACACGAACGCATCGGTCGAGCGGACCCTGGCTGTGCTGACACAGTCCCTGCCAGCGTCTGTCACCATCGTCAACAAGCTGCAGCCGGGTGTCTGGAACGTCTTCATGGACCAGTCCCAGATGACACAGATCCTCCTGAATCTGGGCGTCAACGCCCGCGACTCGATGGAGGGCAGAGGCACACTCACCGTCGGCACGCGGAACACGGTCGTCGACGCGGCCTATGTGCAGGCCCATCCCTTCGCCCGCACCGGGGAGTTCGTCGTGCTGAGCGTCGCAGACACGGGGCCGGGGATCGCGCCTGAGGCCCTGCAACACATCTTTGAACCCTTCTTTACGACGAAGCCCGTAGGTGGCGGCACGGGCCTCGGCCTCTCCATCGTGTATGGTGCGGCGCACCAGATCGGTGGATGGATCACGGTCCAGTCGGACCCGGGCCAGGGGGCACTGTTCGAGGTCTACCTGCCACGGTTGGTCGGACAGCTGCCACCCGCGGCCGTCGCCAGACGGGCAGTCGCACGTCCCTGCATCGGCACGGTGCTTGTGGTCGAGGATGAACCTGTCGTCAGCGCCGTCGTTCAGGCCCTGCTGTCACGTGCCGGGTACAACGTCCTTGTAGCGGCCGACGGCGCATCGGCGGTGCACGCACTTGAGGCGCACGGTAGCGACGTCGACCTCATCCTGCTGGACATGACGATGCCCGGAATGACCACGGAGGAGATCCTGGCAGAGGTACGGCGCCTATACCCAATGTTGCCTGTTCTGCTTACCTCGGGGTACACGTCCAGTGACGCGGTCAAGCACATGCTCGCCGATGGCATCGTGCAGGGGTTCCTGGCCAAACCCTACGAGACCCAGGTGCTGTTCGCCACCGTCGCCCGTCTGATGCGCACCACGGAAGGAGGACCCCGTTGAATTGCCCTGCGTGGACCGAGTCGGATGTACGGGTATAAGTTTGGGCTTGCGGTTCGATCCTCAAACAAACAGAATAGTAGAAGAGTTCTCCAGAAATGGGGAGCGCTTTTTAGTTGTACTTTCTTGACATTTTGGTACATTAGTTTTATGTGCTATGAAAGCGGTGCGTTCAAAAACGAACGCAGGATACCACTAATTCGCGCTTAAAGAGAGGTCGGCCATGCCCAAAGAAATCCGCGATTCCGCCATTCTCAACCCCGCCTCTGACACGGCGACGGGCATCACCGGGGTCCGTCGCCAGGAGTCCTTGCTTAAGGCTGGGGGCCTGCAGAACGCGATTTTCAACAGCGCCAACTTCTC
>NZ_QXIU01000032.1 GCF_003570935.1 Candidatus Cryosericum odellii | reverse complement strand
CGACCGCAAGAAGATGGAGGAGGAAGCGGCCCACTTGGCGTCATTCCCGGCACTCAGCCCATATGGCATCATTGAGATAGGGTGCGACGGATCCGTGCGCTTCGTCAATCCAGCTGCGATGACCACGCTCGCACAACTCGGTCTGGACCCCGACGCCCGTCAGTTCCTGCCAGGGACACCAGAGGAACTCGTCCTGCTGCGGTCGCTGTGTGAGCAGACCCCTCAGACCCAGGAACTGCACCTTGGCAAGGCGACCTTTCTCAGAGTCGTAGCAGCGCCGCCCGGTGATGACTCCCTGCGCGTCTATGCCCTCGACATCACCGACCGCAAGAAGATGGAGGAGGCGCTGTGGAAGAGCGAGGAGGCAATCCGCGCGCTCAATGCGGACCTCGAGGAACGAGTACACCGCAGGACTGCCGAACTCGAAGCGGCCAACAAGGAGTTGGAGGCATTCAGCTACTCCGTCTCGCATGACCTGCGCTCCCCGCTGCGCAGTATCGACGGGTTCAGCCAGGCTTTCCTCGAGGACTTTGGGTCCGCCGTCCCAGAGGAGGGGCGCGAGGACCTGGAACGAGTCCGGCGCGCCACCCAGCGCATGGGACGCCTTATCGAAGACATGCTGTTGCTGTCACGGGTAACTCGCAGGGAGATGCATGTGCAGGAGACCGACATGAGTGCGCTGGCAACCGACGTGGCCGAGGAACTGGCGCGGGACGACCCGCAGCGAGACGTCCAGCTGAGCATCGAGCCGGGTATGGCCGCGACGGGGGACCCTCAGCTGCTGCGTATCGTGCTGGTCAACCTGCTGGGCAACGCCTGGAAGTTCACGTCCAAGCACGAGCAGGCACACGTCAGCGTGGGGACTGTGCGTGACCCGGAGCACGGCCCCGCGTTCTTTGTGCGCGATGACGGAGCCGGATTCGACGCCAAGTACAAGGAAAAGTTGTTTGTGGCCTTTCAGCGTCTACACGCACAGGAAGAATTCCCTGGAACCGGCATCGGGCTGGCGACGATTCAGCGGGCAGTCCGCCGCCACGGCGGCGACGTCTGGGCGGAGGGCGAGGTCGACCGGGGAGCGACGTTCTATTTTACGATTCCAGATCTGCATGTATCATATTCTGCAAGGGGGGAACAACCATGAGTGGCAAGAGCATCCTGCTAGTCGAGGACAATCCAGACGATGTCGCCCTTACGTTGCGGGCGCTCAAGAAGAACAATATCGCCAACGAAGTCATCGTCGCGCGCGACGGGGAGGAGGCCCTGGAGTACCTGACAGCGACTGGCAAGTACGCGGGGCGTCCTGCCGCCGACCTGCCCCAGATCGTCCTGCTGGACCTGAAGCTGCCGAAGGTGGGAGGGCTCGAGGTCCTGCGCGCTATGCGGGCGGACCCGCATACGCGGCTGCTGCCCGTGGTGGTCCTGACCTCATCTTCCGAGGAGGGAGACGTTATCGCCAGCTACGACTTGGGAGCCAACAGCTACATCCGCAAGCCCGTGGACTTCAACCAGTTCCAGGAAGCCGTACGGCAACTCGGCCTGTACTGGCTGGTGCTGAACCAGACAGCGCCGGTCAATCACTGACACTACGCCCACGCCATCCGATGAAACCCTCCCTGCGCATCATCATCATCGAAGACAGCCCCGACGATGCTCTGCTGATTGTCCGCGAAGTGGAGCATGCCGGCTACGTTGTCCAAGCGCAGCGTGTCCAGACAGCCGAAGAGCTGCGGGACGCACTGGCGCAGGGAACCTGGGATTTGGTACTGGCCGACTACAGCCTGCCGCACTTCTCGGCCACTGAGGGGCTGGCCATCCTGAAGGAGACCGGGCTGGACGTGCCGTTCATCATCGTATCGGGCAAAATCGGCGAGGAGATGGCAGTCCAGTTGATGAAGGATGGCGCCACGGATTATGTGATGAAGGACCGCCTGTCGCGGCTTGGTCCCGCCGTCCAGCGCGAGCTGCGCGAGGCAGACGAGCGTCGCCGCAAGCGCGATGCCGAGCAGGCACTGGCAGAAAGCGAGAAACGCTACCGCCTCCTGGTCGAAAGCCAGACCGACCTCATCGTCAGGACCGACCCGGAAGAACAGCTCCTCTACGCCAGTCCCACGTACTGCGCGCTGTTTGGCAAGACGCCACAGGAACTGATGAACTCAAGCTACCAGCCACTGGTACATCCCGACGACCTCCCGTCCGTCGAGCACACCGTCGTCGACTTGTTTCATCCGCCCCCCTCCTACCACTATGAGGAACGCGCGATGACCGTGGGCGGCTGGCGATGGATCGAATGGACCGCACACGCCGAACTGGACACTCAGGGCACGGTCGTCGCCATCGTTGGCTCCGGCCGCGACATCACCGACCGCAAGCAGATGGAGGAGAAGTTGCGCATGTCGGAGGCTGACCTGCAACAGGCGCAGGCTGTGGCGCACGTCGGCAGCTGGCGCTGGGACATAGCCCATGACGAGTTCGTCTGGTCGGATGAGATGTGCCGCATCTTCGGGGTTGCTCCGCATGCGTTCACCGGGTCCGTGCAGGACGTCATCGCGCGTGCCATCCACCCTGACGACCGAGCCCGCATCGAGGAGTCGAACAGGGCCATTATCAAGGATCACAATCCGCAGCCCCTCGAGTATCGCATCGTGTGGCCCGACGGCTCCGTTCATACTGTCTGGGTAAAACCCGGGGAAATGACCCTGGACGACAAGGGCCACGTCTCCTCCTTGACAGGCGTTGTCCTCGACATCACCGACCGGAAGCGGGCCGAGGCAGAGAGGGGGACCATGCAGGCGCAGCTGCTGCAGTCCCAGAAGATGGAGGCCATCGGCCAGTTGGCAGGTGGCGTCGCCCACGATTTCAACAACATGCTGACCGGCATCCTGGGCAACATCGCCCTCATGCGCAGCACCCTGCCCCCTGCAGACCCGTTGCTTGAAAACCTGAACGCAGCCGAGACCTCCGCCCGTCAGGCGGCTGACCTGACCAAGGGTCTGCTCGCCTTCAGTCGCAGGGCCGTGGTCCTGCCGGTCCCCATCAATCTCACGGCCGCCCTCGATGCGACCCTGGCACTACTGAAGCAGTCCCTGCCTGCCACCATGAATATCGTCCGTGACTACGAGCAGACGGCATGGAATGTCCTGCTGGACCAGTCACAGATGACGCAGATCATGCTCAACCTTGCAGTGAACGCACGTGATGCCATGAAGGGCAAGGGGACACTGACCATCCGTGCCAGGAACGTCACCGTCGACACGAGTTATGTCCACGAACACTCCTATGCACGCACAGGTGAGTTCGTCCACCTGAGCGTCACAGACACGGGGCCTGGGATGTCTTCGGAGATCATGCAGCATCTCTTCGAGCCCTTCTACACGACCAAACCGGTGGGGTCCGGTACGGGGCTGGGGCTCTCCATCGTCTACGGTGCCGTCAAGCAGGCCGGCGGATGGATCACCGCAGGATCCACGGAAGGTGTCGGGAAAAACACCCCTCGGATTGAAAGAACATCCTCGGGGGAACCCACCCCTCACATTGGACAAACATGTTCGGGAGCGACCTTCGATATCTACCTGCCGCGCTGCCTGGAAGAATCCACCCAATCCTTCACTCCCAGTCCCCCCTCTGTGGACGTACGTGGGGGAACGGTCCTGGTGGTCGAAGATGAGCCAATCGTGCGCGGGGTCGCACAAGCTCTTCTGAGCAGGAGCGGATATACGGTCCTGACAGCACCGGACGGAGCATCGGCCCTCAACGTCCTGCGGGAGAACCCGGTAGGCATTGGGCTCATCCTGCTGGACATGACCATGCCGGGCATGACTAACGGCGAAGTCGTGCAGGCCATCCGGGCCCTGGACCCCACGGTCCCCATCCTGCTGAATTCCGGGTACACCTCCAACGGCACCGTCAAGAAGATGCTTGAGGAGGACAGCGTCCAGGGGTTCCTGGGCAAGCCGTACGACCTGGACCAGCTGCTGAACACCGTCGACCAGCTGATGAAGCGGACCTGAGCAGGATGCCTGCGAACTTACCACTCAGGGTCGGAATGAGCAGCTGACCCCAAAGGAGCTACTTGCTGGGGATTGCGGCCTGCTTGTGGATGGTGTGAAACCAGGTCTGGTCGTTGCGCGTGAAGAGGGCGATGAAGTCGAGCGGAACCCATGTCAGCCCGTACACCGCGAACATGAAGACACCCCACCAGTACTTTGGTTTGACCTTCTCGAGCAGCAGGGCAGCGACGAGCATCGGAGGGGCAAACCACTCGAGTGTAAACAGCGCGACCCAGACCCAGGGGAGCACGATGCCGGCCGACGCCCACGCGGGTACCGCCATATGCCCAAAGTGAATGACGATGTTGGCGAGCATCAGGAGATAGGAGAAGACCATCCAGATCGGCTGCGAAATGTAGACCAGGATGTCGAGTGCCGCTATGTCGAATCGGGTAAAGAAGCGCTTCCACAGAGGCCCGCTGTAGCGGAAGCCCAGTTGGAAATGGCCCCGCATCCAGCGCATGCGCTGATTCCATGAGGCTCGCATAGTGAGGGGTTTCTCGTCGTAGACGTGCGCGTCCCACGCCCAGGTCGGGCGAACACCCTGCAGGACGCACTTGATAGTGAATTCCAGATCCTCGGTGATGGAATGGGGGTTCCAGCCGATCTCGTCGACGAGCGACATAGCCATACAGGAACCCGTTCCACCCAGCATGGCAGCAAGGCCGATGTTACTGCGGGCAAGGTCCCAGAAACGGTTGGTATACCAGTATCCGATGGCATACGACAGCGAGATCCAGGTGTCTCCCGGGTTTTTCATATCGAGATACC
This sequence comes from Candidatus Cryosericum odellii, assembly GCF_003570935.1. Taxonomy (GTDB): domain Bacteria; phylum Caldisericota; class Caldisericia; order Cryosericales; family Cryosericaceae; genus Cryosericum; species Cryosericum odellii. The sequence goes on along the minus strand of NZ_QXIU01000032.1, from coordinate 58 downwards.
CCTGGATGGCGCGATGGCCGGTCTGCGCGTAGCGGTCGACCTCGCGCAGGAAGTTGGC
>NZ_QXIU01000031.1:3629-4351 GCF_003570935.1 Candidatus Cryosericum odellii | reverse complement strand
CGGTAGAACTTCTGCGATTTTCGTGCGATGAGTACCGTTGTGAGGATGTACAGCGGCAGCGTAGCAAGCGTCACAATGGTCAGCTTCCCGCTGATCGTAAGCATCATGTAGATGTAGCCGAGAATCTGGAACACGGAAACGATAACCTGTGTGAGGCCCTGCTGAAGAGTGGTCGAGATCGTATCCATGTCGTTGGTCATGCGACTCAGGATCTCGCCATTGGAGTGCATGTCGTAGTAGCGGAGGGGGAGTGCCGCCAGCTTGTAGTCGAGTTCCTTTCGCATGTCATAGGTCGTCTTCTGGGCAACATCCGACATAATGTACTGCATGACAAAGGTGAGCAGCGCACTCAGCACATAGACAAGGAGGAGGAAGAGCAAGGTCTTCCCGATCGCGGGCAACGGGATGGTGCCGCCGTTTTCCCGGATATCGGCGATGCCCTTGTCGAGGTCGGTCTGTGAAACATTGATCGTCTGCTGCTGGCCGGTCATCGGCAGGAGTTTGCCCAGATTGATAATGGTCAAAACGGTGTCGGCCTTCTTGTTATTGTCCGTGATGCCGCTGACGAGGGGCAATGCGACGAATTGTTGCATTGCCGTGAGCTGTGCCGGCGTCAACTTGGCGGCGTCCAGGAAACCTTTCTGCACCGCACTTGTTGCTGCATCCACAGCCTTTGCCTGAGCAGCAGCAAGTGCCTTCGCCATCGCCGGCTGCTGTTTCAC
>NZ_QXIU01000031.1:2475-3587 GCF_003570935.1 Candidatus Cryosericum odellii | reverse complement strand
ATCGCCTGAGTCAGCGCGGCAGCGTCCACCTGTGTCTTGGCTGCAGCAGATGCCTGCTGCTGAGCAGCTGCGAGTGCATCAGCGTACCCGGGGATGGTCTCCAGCGGAACACCTGGGAACTTCGCCGCAAACTGCTGGTCGACCTGCAGCTTCGCAGCCGCCTCAGCTGCCGCTTCCGCCTGTTGCTCGGCCGTTATCAGCTCCTGTGGTGGATTCGTCGTCAGCGTCTGGGTCGCCTGTGCTTCGGCCTGCGCGTATGCTTGCTGCTTCTGCGCCGCCAGCTTGGCATCAAATTGCTTCGTGACCTCCGCCTGCACCTGCTGTTCAGCCGCGACCAGCTCTTTCGGAGGATTGGTCGTAATGATCTTTGTTGCCTGTGCCTCGGCTTGCGCGTATGCCTGCTGCTTCTGGGTCGCCAGCGTGGCGTCAAACTGTTTCCTGACCGCTGCCTGGGCCTGCGTCACTGCTGCGTCCTGAGCAGTCTGCATCCCCTGCAGAGCCTTCTGGATCTGAGGGACGCCCTGCTCCTGGGCCTTGGAGATCCCGCTNNATCCCGCTCACCATACTCTTTGCCACAAACCCGTTCATGAGCTGGTTCACAGCATTTCCACTGATCTTGGGGCCATACACGGCGAACGCAGTGCTCGCGATGGCAAGTGCAAAAACAATCATCAGTTTGGCGGTTTGCGGTTTGAGATACTGTATAAGACGTCTGGTCGTGCCCCGGAAGTCCTTGGGCTTCTCTACCACCCCACGCAGACCGCGGGGACCTCCACCCATAGGCCCAGGGCCACCGGTAACTATCGGTCGTTCTTTTCTCGTATCATCGCTCATGCCAGTTCCTCCTCGGAGAGCTGCGAGTAGACGATCTCGCGGTAGACCTCACAAGTCTTCATCAGCTCCTTGTGCGTGCCGATACCGGCGATCTTGCCTTCATCCAGCACAATGATGCGGTCGGCATTCATGATGCTGCCCACTCGCTGGGCGACGATGATGACCGTCGCGTCATGGGTCTCTTTCTTCAGAGCCGCCCTGAGGTTGGCATCCGTCTTGAAGTCGAGCGCCGAAAAACTGTCGTCAAAGATGTAGATTTCTGGTCTTCGGACAAGAGC
>NZ_QXIU01000031.1:0-2459 GCF_003570935.1 Candidatus Cryosericum odellii | reverse complement strand
GCCTGTGCCACATCGGCGGCGTGTGCCACTTCCATGTCCGTGGCGTCCTCCTTGCCGTAGCGGATGTTGTCTGCAACGGTGCCGGTGAAAAGGACGGCCTTCTGGGGCACAAAGCCGATCCTGTGTCTCAGATCCTCCTGCGAAAGCTCTCGTACATCCACGCCGTCAACCAGGACCTTGCCACTGCCCACCTCGTAGAACCGGGGGATGAGGCTGACCAGCGTGGTCTTTCCACTGCCGGTGCTGCCAATAATGGCTGTCGTCTCGCCGGGCTTTGCGTCGAAGCTGATATTGCTCAGGGCAGGCTCTTCGCCTCCGTCATAGCTGAAGGTAACGTCCTGGAAAGCCACATAACCCCGTTCTGCATCGGTCTGTCGTGTCTCAGCCGCGTCCGTTATCTCGGGGTGCGTCTCGAGCACCGCCATGATTCGGTCGCTTGCCGCCACACTGCGTGGCAACTGGATGAACAGCATTGTCAGCATGAGGATCGCTATCAGGATCTGAAGGGCGTACTGCATGAAGGCAAGCATCGGGCCCAGAGTAAGATTGCCACTGTTGATGCGCTCGCTGCCGAACCAGATGATCGCGATCGTGACGCCGTTCATTACGAGCATCATGAGCGGCATCAGTCCTGCCATGATGCGGTTCACGCTGATGTACGTATTGGTGACATCAGCGTTGGCCTGGTCAAAACGAGCCTTCTCATGGTCGATCCGATTGAACGCACGGATGACGCGGATACCAGTGAGGTTCTCGCGGACAACCTTCGTGATCTTGTCGATCTCGGCCTGAACTATGCCGAAGAGCGGTATGACCAGCCTCATCGCGATCACGATCACCACGGCGATGATCGGCAGAGCGACATACAGGATCCGCGTCAGCTTGGGGTCTGCGGCATAGGCAAGAAATGCGGCGCCAACACTGGTGAAGAGTGCGTTTGCGATCATGGTCAGGAATAGGACGGTGCTGGTCTGGACCTGGACGACGTCGTTTGTCGTCCTCGTGAGCAACGTCGACGCACCGAACTTGTCAAATTCGTGAAGGGAGAAGTTCTCAACGTGCGTGAAGATCTTGGCACGCAGGACCCTGCCCAGGCCCAGGGCTGACCGGGAAGCCATCAGGCTTGCCAGTACAGCACAGATCCCGCCCACTGCTGAAATCAGCAGCATGATGCCCCCTTCCTTCCAGATGTAGCCGGTATCGCCGGCAATGATGCCCTTGTCGACGATGTTTGACATCAACGTGGGCAGTTCAAGGTTGGCCCTGACCGACAGGTACATGAGTGCCACACCGACAATGATGAGAATGGTGAACTGCTTCAGATTCCGGTATATTTTGAACAGATTACGCACGGTACCACCTCAATGTCGAGTTGTCGTCTGTGATGCAGGCTGGAATATTCGCATGAGTATTTCGGGGTCAGGCATTGTTTCTATGGTTCCGGAGACTTTGAGTGAAGCAAGGCCGAGGATTGCTGAAAAGAACGTCTGAACAAGCTCCGCAGGATCTCCCTGCGCTATCTGGCCCTTGTGCTGTCCCTGTTCGATCACCTGGACCAGCATATCGAACGGTTTCCCTGAACCATGCGGGTGCTCAATTGGAAGAATGGGATATATACCGCTCGTCATGGCCTCCATCATGAGAACAAAGAGGTATCCTGCCGATTGGTGCTGTCCAACGCTCTTGAAGATTTGCGCGACCAGGGCCCTCATCTTATCGATCGGCTCCCTATCGTCTGCTTTCACTTGCTCAATCATGCATCTCGAGGAATCGACTGCGTTCTTGACCAGCTCGGCATAGATCTCATCCTTCGACTGGAAGTAGTGATACATAAGCCCATAGCTTATCCCTGCTTCCGTCGCAATGTCGCTCATTTTTGTGGCTGCGAAGCCTTTGTGTATGAAAACCTTCAACGCAGAAGCCAGGATCTGCTTCTGCCGATCGTCTTTGATCTGTACGTTTGCTTCTTCACTGCGAGGTGCCATCAGCAAAACCCCCTTTGATTGACTTGTCAGTCAACGATAGGTCAGTGTATGCTGAATCGTGTGAGAAACAACAGGTGAGCTTCACAGTTGGAATATGGATTGGCGTTCACGACCACTGCCCCGTGGGTAGCGTCATTTCGCAGAAACGTGTACAATAAGACTGCTCAGGATGTATGGAACAAGCAGGTTCCAATTAACTCAGAAGCAGAAAACAGATGATGAACAGGAGACTACCATGATAAAAGATCTAGTTTTGAAGAACAGGAGTTACCGCAGATTCTACGAAGATGTTGAGGTAGACAGCCAGACGCTGAGGGAGCTTGTCGACCTTGCAAGACTATCCGCTTCCGCCTCGAACAAACAACCTCTGCGGTACATGCTTGCTTGCACAAAGGAAAAGAATGCATTGATATTTCCGACCCTTGCCTGGGCTGACTACCTCAAGGATTGGAACGGACCGTCTGTCGGAGAGCG
>NZ_QXIU01000030.1 GCF_003570935.1 Candidatus Cryosericum odellii | reverse complement strand
GGACCGTCTGTCGGAGAGCGCCCTTCAGCATATATCGTCATGCTTGCAGACAAGGAGATTTCTACGAATTTCAACTGGGACGCCGGCATCTGCTCGCAAAGCATTCTCCTTGGAGCGACAGAACGAGGCCTTGGTGGCTGTATTATTGCTTCAGTCAACAAGCCCAGTCTCAAACAGGCGCTCAATATCCCCGACACATATGAAATCGTGTTCGTTGTAGCTCTTGGCAAGCCAAAGGAGCACGTTGTTATTGAGCCTGTCCCTGCGGATGGAGACATCAAATACTGGAGAGATGCCGAAGAAACCCATCATGTCCCGAAACGGTCTCTTGAGGATCTGATTATCGGCTAGCCTTTGGGGTCTTTGGGGTCAGCTGGTAAAGGAACCATGGGTGGTACATCGTCCGGCTGAGCGGAGCAGAATATTGCGGGAGGACAGTGGGGGCAACCTCCTGTCCTCCGTCAGTCGACTCTGGTGACGTTCCAGTGATCGTTCACCCACAAGCCCAGGACTGTGCATTCGGGATACCAGGATTTCACAAGTTCTCTTGCTGCGAGGATGTCGTTCACCTGGAACTCTTTTCCGTTCGGGTTGCCAGCGCAGTCGTAGTGCCCGACAATCGCAATGACGTTCGAACCATGGTTCTTCACTGATATTTCGATCCTGCTTTTGATCGAGTCGATGGCGCCCTGATCGCTGTTGGCTGAGAGAACCCTGTTTGGACCGGCCTCGGTAATCAGGTCCACGAATTGTGCTGTGTACTCGTTTTTCATCCATGCGATGACAGGTTCCTGGACTCTCCCGTCCATACAGTTGATCGCCGTTACAAATTTGCCCGTATGCATCTCACATCACTCCTGTCCAGCGCAGGTTCTTACTCGCTGGCTGGCGTCTTGGCCGGCTCTTTATCTCCCTTGAATTCCCTGCTCTGCTGGATGAGATTCTTGACCCAGTCGGACAACTTGGCGTAGACCGCGTCTTCGCCATTGTCGATATCGTACAGGACCACAGGGTTGACAGCGTCGGGGACAACCATGCCCTCGGGGACGCTCATCACGCCCGCTATGTATGCGTATGCCTTCTCGGCGTTCTCGCCGTGGAGGATCGAAAGCAGACAGGCGGCGCCCAGCATGGAACCAAGGGCGAACCCATCGCGTTTTTCGTCTGCCGTGACAGGACGGCCAAGCCACGATTCCAGGTCTTTCTTCAGGCTAGCCTTGTCGTTGAGGCTGAGGGTGTACGTCTTGGAGATGACGGAGGGACGTCCATCGTCCGTCAGGTCCGCGGGCAGTTCGAACTGAATCATGATCTTGTTCGCCCACCTCCCGAACTTCTCAGAGTACTGCGTCCCCAGATCGATGACGCCGTAACAGCGTGCGACATGCGTCCCAGCGGGGATGACGCCCTTCTCTCCAACCTCGTTCTTCGCGATCAGTCCCATGGTGCTCTCCTTTGCCGCCCTGCGGCTTGTCGGCCGAATCCATACTTGCAGCATCAAGTATAGGTGGCGCCGCCCATACGACAATCCTGCCAATGTACCACTCAGGCCACAATGAGCAGCTGACCCCAAAGGAGCTAGCGTGGCAACGTGAAGATGGACGTACCCCGGACCTGAACCAGCACGCTGGTGGTCGCCCCCGTGGCGTTGATCATCACGACGACCGTGTTCTTGCCGAAGAGGGCATTACTGGACGTCTCGGTGGCGCCGGTGCCGGCGAGGGGAAACTCGGGGACATTCCAGTGTTCCGTCGCGCCAGTGACGAACGCGTTGCGGTAGAACTGCACAACGTCCTGGAAGGAAAGGTAGGATTGGATGTGGACCTCGACGACACGCACCAGGTCGTCACTCCGCGCCGTCTTGCAGGACGTGATAGTACCAAGGACGATCGGGACGTCGCTGGGGAAGCCGACGGGAAGGGAGGTCCCAAAGTCGAACTCACGGAACACGAGCCTCGTGGCCAGGGTGAGCATAATCACCCCACACAGGATGATCAGCAACCAGCACCTTGCCATCATCAGCCAACCTCCCCGGAAGGATTTCATCTTGTAGTACGTCGATGGGACCTGGCTCTGTTATGCCTGCAGGTGCAGTTCCTCCACGGCGTGCCAGAAATGCTGAAGGTTGTCAGGACTGATGCCACCTGTATGCGCAACAACCAGACCTGTGGGGGTCATGCCCACGTCGACGCCTCGGCGCTCCAACTCTGTGTGCAGGTCCTGGATGTCCACCCCTGCCGGCGGCCTGAGAGCCGTCAGTGTCACGGCCTCGTGCCCGGGTGGCGCCACGACACGGAACCCATGGGCCGCAGCCTCCTCACGGAAGCTCCGGGCAACCCCATCGCACCGCGCAAACCGCGCCGGCAGTCCCTCCGCATGGATACGGTCAAGGGCGGCGCGCAGCGCAAAGACGAGACTCGGGGGCACCTCGGCGCCGGTCGGTGAGGACCACCGGGACAGTTCGATGTAGAGTGGCGCGGCTGCGTCATGTCGCACCTTGCGCTCACGCACGCGGCTGCTCACCGCTGCCAGCACGAGTCCCGAGCACCCGCCCAGCGTCGAGGCGCTGTCCGTGAACACGATGTCGGCATGCCAGTCGTCCATGCGCTGGGCCATGCAGCCAGTCGCCCATGTCCCGTCCACGACCAGCAGCGTCTGCGGGGCGACCTCGCGGATGACCTCAGCATAGTCGTCAAGTGGGGCGACGATGCCGCTGCAGGCGTCCACGTGGGACACGACGATGGTGGACGGGCGTATGTCGGCCAGGCGTGTGCGCAGGAGCTGCAGGTCAACACTGCCTCCTTCCTGCGCCTGCATGACGTCGGCCACGCGGCCACGACGCGACACCACGTGGGTGATGCGGTCACATTGCGGGCCGTGTCCCAGGACAAGAACCACGGCACCCGGAGGTGACGCTGCGACGACCGCGACCTCCATGCCCAGGGATGCTGCTCCGGGAACGACAACGATCCCAGCCTGCTCGGTCCCGAACAGAGGCATCAACCCTTCACGACACTCGGCATCTGCACGCTCTACCTCGCTCCAGCTCTCGAACGACGTAGCGGATGCCCGCAAGACGTCTTCGGCAGTGCGTGCCCATCCGGGGGTCAGCAGGAAGCGCCTGTCAGCCAGAGACAGCTCGTCCCGCACGATGGAAGGTACCCGTCCCTGCTCTTCTGTCATGATTGTCCTCCCTGTCTCAGTGTGCTATCTGGCATGCTACATTCGGTGCGACCACGTCCACCACGATCCATCCAACAAATATCATACTCGTGAACCCCATGGCGGCAACACCTGCGCTATACGAGACGACTTCTTGCGCGTAGCCAGTGCAACTCTATAATAATTGAGGGACGATACTCGAAAGAGAGACTCCGCGCTATCGAGCATAAGGGGGTTTTATGCAGACGCTGGTCGTGTACTACAGCAGAAGTGGATCGACGAGGACCGTGGCCAAGGCACTGGCTAATGGCGTGGGGGGAACTCTGCGCGAGCTCGTGGACGCAAACGCTCGGAAAAACCTGTTTGCAGCCGCCATAGCTGCATTGTTTGGCAGATCTGCCCGACTAGTCGATCCCAACTTCGACGTTTCGGCCTGGGATACCGTCGTCGTCATGACGCCCATCTGGGTTGGCAAGCCCACCCCGGCGGCCAACACGTTCCTGCGGACGGTCAATCTGACCGGCAAGAAGGTCCTGATCGTGGCGCTCGGCGAGAGCGGCGAAAACCTTGCAACCTCCAGCAAACTGGAGAAGATGGCGCGGGCACGAGGCGGTCAGGTCATCGGAGTCCATCACGTCCACGGTCTCAACTCCTCCGGAAAGGCGGGCCCTTCAGCCACAGCAGAGGAACTGCAGAACGAGGGTCAACGTTTTGCAGACGTGCTCCGAGAGCCTCACAATGAGGAGGGTTGACCATGCGTCGACACTCTCGGCTGCTCCGGACACTGCTGGTTCTCGTCGCTGTGGTCATGACATGCTCCATCGTCTCACAGGTCGTCTATGGTCCCTGGCTGCGGCGACAGGCCAGCGCCCTGGTCCTGCAGTCGCCGGTCATCTCGTACCGGTACCCCGGTGTCTATGATGGCAGCGCGCGCGTCGGGCATGTCGCTGCAAAGGTCCGCGTGACACTGGGTTCGCAGGGTATCACGACCGTCGAGTTCCTCCAGCGGCCGCTGGGCAACATGGACCCGCTTGTAGCAGAGGTCCTGCGGACTCATGGCGTCCTCGTTGATGTCATCACGGGTGCGACCATCAGTCAGAAGGTCACGCTCAAGGCCATCGACGATGCCCTGATGCAGCAACATCCCTAGAGGAAGCAGTAGCCTGAAGACTCTCATCGTATTCTACAGCCGGGAAGGGTCGACTGCACAGATCGCCCGGGGACTGGCACAGGCGACCGGAGGCACCTTGCGGGAGCTGGTGGACAGCCGCAGGATGGAGAACGGCGGAATGTTTCGTGCCCTGCTCGCCACCCTACTTCGCCTGGGGACGACGCTGGTGGACCCCGACTACACTGTCGAACCGTTTGAAGCGGTCGTGGTCATGACGCCGGTCTGGATCGGCAACCCAGCTCCTGCCGTCACGACGTTCATCAGCAATGTGATCCTTAAGGACAAGAAAACATTCATCGTCGCCGTCGGCGGGACCGCGGCCAACCCGCGAACCATCGCCAAGCTGGAGAAGCGGCTGATAGCGCGCGGAGCCTCCGTCGTCGGGCATAGCGAAGTACTGGGGTACATCCCGGACCCAAAAGCTGTACGTCCATTGGACGAGGAACTGGTGGCGGAGGGCGTCCTGCTCGCAGAGACCATCTGGCAGGCATTTGAGCCACAATCCTGATTACCCTCTGGACCTTCTGACACTCCAGAATAACAAAAAGGCCGGCAGCTCTACACTGCCGGCCTCGCCATTGAGAAGGGTCACTCTTGCTAGTGACCCAGAAGGCTGATCATGATACCCGCCGCGACGGCGGTACCAATAACGCCGGCGACGTTGGGACCCATTGCATGCATGAGGAGGAAGTTGGCAGGGTTGTCTTTCTGCCCGACTTTCTGGCTGACGCGCGCGGCCATGGGGACTGCCGACACGCCCGCTGAACCAATGAGCGGGTTGATCTTGTGTCCAGACAACACCCACATGAGGTCACCCAGGAGCATCCCACCCGCGGTGCTGAACCCGAAGGCGATAACACCCAGCCCGATAATATAGAGCGTCTTGAGGTTCAGGAAGGATGTGGCGTTCATGGACGCGCCTACGGCGACGGCGAGAAAGAGCGTGCAGATGTTGATGAGCTCGTTGGCGGCCGTGTTGCTGAGCCGCTCGACCACACCGCTCTCACGCAGCAGGTTACCCAGCATGAGCATGCCCACGAGCGGCCCGACCGGTGGCAGCAGGATAGCGATGACGAAGGTCGTGACGATGGGGAACAGGATACGCTCGAGTTTGCCGACCGGGCGCAGCTGCTCCATAACCGTGCTGCGCATCTCATGTGTCGACAGCAGTCGCATGATGGGTGGCTGGATCAACGGCACAAGGGACATGTACGTGTAGGCGGCGACAGCGATGGGACCCAGCAGCTCCGGGGCAAGCTTGGTGGCAGTGTAGATAGCCGTCGGCCCGTCCGCTCCTCCGATGATACCAATGGCACCCGCCTGACCGATGCTGAACTGCAGCATCTTAGCGACGACCATGGCAACAAAGACACCAAACTGTGCAGACGCACCCAGCAGCAGCGACACGGGATTGGCCAGCAGCGGGCCGAAGTCCGTCATGGCACCGATGCCCAGGAAAATGAGCGGTGGCAAGATCTCGGACTTGACCAGAAAGTAGAAGAAATCGAGCAGCGCCGTCGGCTTGATGGTGCCGGTCAGGTCACGGACATAGTCGGGGTTGATACTGAAGAAGGAACCCCTGGCCGCCGGGATGTTGGCGAGAAAGCAGCCAAATGCAATCGGCAGCAGCAAGATCGGCTCGAAATCCTTGGCAATCGCCAGGTACATGAGCACACAGGCTACAACCAGCATGACAGCGTTGCCCCACGTGAAGTTGTAGATGCCGGAGAAACTTCTGAACCCCTTGATTGCAGCCAGAATAACACTCATAACTCTACTCCATCCTCAGGAGAGGCTCACCTGTCTTGACGGACTGGTTGACCTCGACATGGACCTCGCCGACCACGCAGTCACGCGGGGCGAGGATCTCGTTTTCCATCTTCATGGCTTCGATGATGGCGAGACGCTGGCCGCGCCTGACGCGGACGCCCTGCTCCACCAAAACGCTGAGCACCTTGCCATGCATGGGCGCCCGCACAAGCCCGCCTTGCCCTTGATCCCCAGCCTCGTCGAGCGTCAGATCGCGCAGGCTGACCTTGGTCTGGCGGCCGTGGCGCAGCACATAGACCGCATCTCCCGCGTCGACTGCCGCCGCGTCGGTCGCGGGCGCGACCCCGTCGATGGCGACCGTTGCGCCATCAGACCCGTAGGCGACCTCCGCCACGACCAGCATACTCCCCAGGAGTATCGGCCGCGTGCTAGGATGAGGGCATGAGCGACGACGCGAAACCCAAGACCACTCGCCTGTTGGGCGGCATCAGCCTGAACTTCATCCCCGCCGCCGGAGACGGCAGCGTGCCCGCCGGCCAGGCCATCGCCGCGGGAACCGGCAAGCCCGTAGAAGCCCGCGTCGTCATCGTCGGGTCGGGGCCGGCAGGTCTCACCGCCGCGATCTACGCCGCGCGCGCCAACCTTGAACCGGTCGTCCTAGGCGGCATCGCGGCGGGCGGGCAGCTCATGATCACGAGCGACGTCGAGAACTACCCGGGCTTCCCAGATGGAGTCCAGGGTCCGGAGCTGATGGCCCTCTTCCGCAAGCAAGCCGAGCGGTTCGGAACCCGGATCGTGGACGCGGACGTAGAGCGCGTCGACCTGGGCGAGCGCCCCTTCCGGCTCTGGGCCGCAGGCGTCGAGTACCGGGCCCAGGCCGTCATCGTCGCCACCGGCGCGGAGGCGATCTGGCTCGGCATCGAGAGCGAGACCCGACTGCGCGGCCGGGGCGTTAGCGCGTGCGCCACGTGTGACGGCTTCTTCTTCCGCGACAAGGAGGTCGGGGTCGTCGGCGGCGGCGACAGCGCCCTCGAAGAGGCCCTGTTCCTCACCCGCTTCGCCAGCAAGGTGCACCTGATCCATCGCCGCGACGCCTTCCG
>NZ_QXIU01000003.1:4878-7693 GCF_003570935.1 Candidatus Cryosericum odellii | reverse complement strand
GCTTCATGGGCGAAGTCGGCCATGCTGGCGTGCTCCTCGTTTGCCTCGGACTGCTGCACGCCTTCGCGTCCCTCGATAAGGGCACTGGCCATGAGCGCGGTGATGAGACGGAGAGACCTGATTGCATCATCGTTTGCTGGAATCTGGTAGTCGATCTCGTCAGGGTTGCAGTTGGTGTCGACGATGGCGACCACCGGAATACCAAGCACATGTGCTTCCTGGATGGCGCTATGCTCCTTGTGGGTATCGATGACATAGATGGCGCGGGGAAGACCTTCCATGGTACGAAGACCGCCGAACAGCTTGCTCAGGCGAGCCTTGGACTTCATGGTCTTCGTGCGTTCCTTGATTCCCATGGTCTCGATAACACCATCGGCTTCTTCGCGGTCGATCTGCTTCAGGCGGTCGATGCTCTTGCGGACTGTGATGTAGTTGGTCATGAGACCGCCGACCCAGCGCTCGTTAACATACCAGGCGCCTGCACGGGTCGCTTCTTCACGAACGATATCCTGCGCAGCCTTCTTGGTGCCGATGAAAATGACGTTGCCACCTTCACGCGAAACCTTCGAAAGGAACGCGTACGCCTCGTCGAGTTTGGCAACGGTCTGTTTGAGATCAAAAATGTGAATGCCGTTGCGCTGTGTGAAGATATAATGCTTCATGCGCGGGTCCCATCTGCGGACCTGGTGACCAAAATGAACGCCTGCCTCAAGCAGGGACTTCATTGTTACGACTGCCACAATAGTGCCTCCTGTTAGTTTTTTACCTCCGCTCGTTCAACTTCCGGAGAACCGCAATGCGGAACACTCCAGAATCCCGAGCGTGTGGAATCTTGCATGGCAATTGTACCAGAAAATGCCGCTGCTGGCAAGCGAGGCGCTGTGACGACTGGAAAAACACAAGGGCCTTGAATGTCGATGTGGAGACAATGCGGTGTCCAGATATCCAGATGCGCAGCTTCTCTACAATTGACTTGCATTTCATCATCTCTACAATGAAAATAAGAGACAGGAAGCCCGCCTTTCTTTGTAGGAACATGCGCCTGTCGAAAGAGCACGAGAGGGGCATGAGGAGACACAATGGAAGAAGTCTTGCGGAACCTGAACAAGGAAATGGGTGTGACTGGGAGTGCTATCGTAAGCAAGGGGACCGGCCAGATCAGAACACAGACATAGCCGCTGCTGCGCGCGGGCATTTCTGGCGCGGCACTGTCGGTCAGCCGACATCTCTGGTCGTATTGTGATGCCACTCGGACGCAATGGGCTGTTCTCGCGAGCATGCGCTGCGCGTACGCGACAATGTACAAGGAGGAACCATGCCGGATAGTTTTATGGACAAGCTCAAGAGAGCTGCGGGCAATGTCGCCGACGGNNCGATAACATCACCGGCGCATTCATCACCGTCCAAGCGGCAGTCGTCGAGTTTGAAGCTCAGATAGCTGCGAAACAGGCAGAACTCAAGAAGATCGGCGACGATAGCGCCTGAGTTTCCTCTCCTCATAGAAGCCGTCGAAAGGCGTGCGCTCCCCGCGCACGCCTTTTTGTTGTGCCCGTTGCGGATACACTGGTTTTATGACGGGACATGAACTGCAGTTCCTGCTGCGGGAGCTGACGACCTCACAGGACTATGACGGCCAGATCGTCAGCCGACTGGACTTCGACGCACGGGAAGCGACGTTCGCCCCTCTGCCGCCTGCTGTGGATCCCGACCTGTCAACCGACCTTGCAGATAAGGGGATCCGCGAACTGTATGCCTTCCAGCGCGCCTGTTTCGACAAAGCCTGTGACGGCTACAACGTAACCGTGGTCAGCCCAACGGCAAGCGGAAAGAGTCTTGCCTTCCAGTTGCCGGTCCTGGACCATCTCCTCAAACATCCCGGGGCAACAGCTCTGTTCCTCTATCCCACGAAGGCGCTCATCGAAGACCAGCTGGCCAAGCTGAGAGAAATGGAACGATGCATGGAACGCATCAACACCGCCGTCTATGATGGCGACACCGACCCCGACGCGAGGCGCCAGCTGCGCAAGTTCGGGCGTCTCATTCTGTCCAACCCCGACAGCCTCCACTACAGCATTCTGCCGCACCATGAGAGCTGGTCACGGTTCATGCGCGGACTGGCGTTCATCGTCGTCGACGAAGGTCACTACTACCACGGCGTCCTGGGTTCGCACATGGCTCTGCTCCTGCGACGTCTTCGGCGACTGGCCAACTTCTATGGCGCCCACCCCGTATTCTTCGTCACGTCCGCCACCATCGACGAACCCGGCAAGTTTGCTTCGCAACTTACTGGAGAGCTCGTTCACAACGTGGATTCCTCCGGAGCTCCCAAGGGACAGCAGACCCTCCTGCTCTTCAATCCGAAGATCGTCGACAAACAGAACAACATCCGCAAGAGCGTCATGAAGGAAGCGCTGTGGCTTTTTCAGCGCGCCGTTCAGGAAGATGTGAGAACGATCGTCTTCACGAAATCGCGGCAGGAAGCAGAGTTGTTGTACAAGTACGTCAGAGATGCCGGAGCAGGCAAGGGACAGCGCCTTGGGGACCGTGTCGCGACCTACCGCGCAGGCTACCTCCCTGCCGTTCGCAGGGGCATCGAACATCGTCTTTCCTCTGGTGAACTGACCGGCGTCATTGCGACCAATGCGCTGGAACTCGGCATCGACATCGGACACCTCGACGTGTCGATCACGGCCGGCTACCCTGGTTCCGTGACCAGTCTCTTCCAGCAGATGGGACGGGCAGGGCGCGAACGGGACCATTCGCTGTCCGTCTTCGTGGCATCATCGAACCCGCTCGACCAATACGTGGTTCAGAC
>NZ_QXIU01000003.1:0-4837 GCF_003570935.1 Candidatus Cryosericum odellii | reverse complement strand
GGACGGGAAGCTGCGCGCCCGCGGCCCCCTGATGGTTTCTACCGAGACCTATCCTCATCGGTTCGTCAGCCTGCGCACGTTGTCGGACAAGCGCTACCACATTTTGAACGACGGTGACAGGCAGGTCCTCGAGGAAGCTGACGCCTACAAGGTCATCGAAGAGTTCTACCCCGGTGCCGTGTTCCTCCATCAGGGAGACTCGTATCTCGTCACGGACAATGATCACGAACAGCAGGTCGTCCATGCCGTCCCCACGACGCAGAACTACTACACCGACGCAATTATCCGCAGCGACGTCGTCGTCCAGAACGAACGGGGGCACCGTGACTACGGCGATGTCGGCCTGTCGTTCGGCAAGGTCGTGGTGTCCGAGCAGACGGTCGGCTTCATCAAGAAGAGTTTTCACATCGAGACAGAGGTTGGGCGAGAGTACATCGACACGCCCGAGATCAGCTATGAGACGATGGCGCTCTGGATTACGGTTCCTGACGCCATGCTCGATAGGCTCACGGAAGGTGGCTACGATATCGCGGGGAGCCTGCACGCAGCCGAGCACCTGCTCATCGCCCTGATGCCGATCGTCGTGCTGTGCGACCAGCGTGACTTGGGTGGCATCTCGACGATACTCCACCGGGATACGTTGAAACCCAGCATCTTTGTGTATGATGGGCATATCGGAGGCGTCGGCCTCACTGAATCGGCATACGGCCGCTTCCGCGATGTCGTAAGCCTTGCATTGGACCGGGTGACCGAGTGCCCCTGCAAGGATGGCTGTCCAAGCTGTGTATACTCGCCAAAGTGCGGCAACAACAACAAGCCGCTGGACAAGAATGGTGCACGTGTTCTGCTCGGGCTCCTGCTCGACAGACTTGACACGACCACTGGAGGTGGCGCATGAGCAAAGAAGGAATGGTTACTCTTCTCAAGGATGCACTGCAGCTCGAGATCGAAGGATGGCTGTTCTACCTCGGCGTAACCTGCACCCTGCCCAAAGGGGCGGTGCAGGACGTTTTCATCTATCTGACCGAGCAGGAGGAGAAACACCGGAAGTACATCAGCAAGGAACTGGACCATGTGCTGGCGGGCGGCACACTGGACATCACTGAACTCGCAGCACTGAAAGAAACGACGCACGATGAAGTCCTGGCCGACGCCGTGCGCAGCGCAACAGATCTCTCACAGCACGAAGCCTCCGCGATCCACACGGGTATGCTGCTCGAACGCAATTCGTGGGAATTCTATCATGCCGCGGCCGAGAAGGCAACCCAGCCAGACGAGGCCACCATGTACAGACAGCTCGAAGAGTGGGAGAAACTCCACCTTCATCTTCTCGAGAAGGCATATGACCTCCTCAAGGAACGAATCTGGGCGGAGAACCGGTTCGCACCGTTCTAGAGTGCAGCGTCCTCCCTGGATCCCAAACACTTGCCCGCGATGATGTGAACGTGCAGGTGTGACACGGTCTGTCCACCTTCTGCGCCGGAATTGATCATGACGCGGTACCCTGCTTCAAGGTGATACTTGACCGCTATCAGGCGGATGACCTCGAAGAGGTGAACGATCAGTTCATTGTCTTCTGCCCCGAGAGCATCGATGCGAGCGATGTGCTTGCGGGGGATTACGAGCAGATGTACCGGCGCCTTCGGGAACCGGTCCTTGATGACGAAGACCGTCTCATCCTCATAGACGTATTCGGCCGGTGCTTCGTGTCGGCCAATACGGCAGAAGACACAGTCCTGTTCGTTCGCGCTCATCATGCGGCTACGCTCCCGGAAAGGACGACCCGGTCGCCGTCGAAGTGACAACCCTCGACACGAACGACGACAAAGCTGTCGCGTTCGAGTATATTGTTCCCACACACATGTCCCTCCGTCCAGAGATAGCGCTCTGAATACCCTTCAACCTCCCCCGGAGAAGACTTCTCCGATACGATCGTTACGTCCCGACCGATGAACCGGTGGGCAAATGCCATGCCTGTCTGCTCCGCGGCCTCAAGCACACGGTGCAGCCGTTCCTTCGCGACCTCCGCCGGGACCTGATGCTCCTCACGTGCAGCAGGAGTGAAGGGACGAGGTGAATAGGGAAAGACATGGACCTTGGCAAACGCCGCAAGCCAGATCACGTCCAGCGTGGCCTGCAGGTCCTGTTCGGTCTCACCGGGAAACCCGACGATGACGTCTGTCGTCAGGGCAAACGATGGATCATCCGCCCGCAAGCGTTGCACACTGCCGAGCAGGTCCTTCGACGTGTACGGTCGACGCATGCGCTGCAGCACTGCGTCACTCCCGCTCTGCAGGGGAAGATGCAGCTGCGGACAGAGCTGGGCATGGTTCGCAAACTGGATGACCAGTGCTTCGGTGATCGCATCCGGGTTCAGGGAACTGACGCGTACGCGCGTCGGGAGGCCTGCAGTCTCAAGCGCCCCGAGCATGCTGCTCAGCAGGACGGACAACCTGTCGGGCGTTTCACCGTACTTGCCTATCTCCGTCCCGGTCAACACCACTTCCTTGACGCCTGCCGTCGCCAGTCCCATGACTTCATCCACTGCCACGTCGATCGGCTTGGATTCCAGGCGCGAGCCACGCACAAGCGGTACCACGCAGTAGGTGCACATGTTGTCGCAGCCCTCCTGAACGCGTACATCCACGCGGTTGCGGGCGCCCGCTCTCTGAATGCGCCTGTCGACCCATCGCGCAACCGTCTGGACTGCGCCATCTGAGCCGACGACAAGCCTCGCCACTTCCGCTCGATCACTCATGGCAACGACGGTGACGCCAACAGGAGCTTGCGTACGCGTCAGGTTCAGCAGTGCTGCCCCGCATCCGGTAAGATACACGGGGGCACCCGGTCGTTCGCGCAGGGCACGACGCGCAAACTGCAGGCTCTGAGCCTGAGCCCGGTTCGTGACGCTGCACGAGTTCACGATGACGGCGTCGGCTTCAGTCAGCGCCGTTGTCGTCTCGACACCCAGCAACCGCATTTCCTGTGCATAGAGTTCGGAGTCGACCTCGTTGACCTTGCAGCCGAGCGTGTAGATGAACACCTTCATGGCCCTGCCTGCAACTCCCGCACCATGAGCGTGGCAGCGAACCCGGCCAGCTCGCTCCTGAGAATGCCTGTGCTGAGGCGAACGGTCAGAGCGCCTCGTTCGATGAGCAGGGCCTCCTCGGACCCCGAGAACCCACCCTCGGGACCGACTGCGACCGCAATGGACCCATCCAGAACAATGACCCCGTCACGCGCAAGTCCCATCATGGTCGAAGCTGCACGAGGGGACATCATGATCAGACTGTCCACAGGGCCGACACATGACAGAGCACTCTGGAGCCCTGCTGCCAGTTCGACCGTCGGGACATCACCTGTCTCGGCCTGCTCGGCCGACGACAGAGCCACCTGGCTCAGGCGCTCGAGCCGCCCGGCAACATTCCATGCCTGGCTGCGCTCGGCAACATACAGAACAAAACGATGCACTCCCAGCGGAGCACAAACGTGGACAACGTCATCGAGCAGCGCAGGTCGGATGATTGCCTGCAAGAGAGTGACCGGGTGCAGGGAAAAGGGCGACTGGCGGACGCCCTCCACGGAAACGGAAAGGCCAGACCTGGAGGCATCTTCGACGACCGCGTCATACAGTTCTCCTGCGTGGAACAGGATGATCCCTTCGCCGTGACGAGCACGGAGGACATCTGCAATGTGATGTGCGACAGGCGTGCCGCCAAGCATGACATGTTCGCCCAGCCTGAGCGACTGACCCGCCTCGAACGCCGGCATGGATCAGCCGCTACCCGAGACCCTGCCGAGGTATCCTGCGAAACTCTCCAGGACCGTGATGGCCCGGATATAGTTCATGCGGATGGGACCAACGAGACCGAGAACGCCCCTCTGGTTCGAATCAAGCGAGTAGCTCACCGACACGAGGCTGAAGCTCCTCAATTCCTCCCGCTGGTTCTCCTCTCCTATAAACAGGCTGATCTCTCCCCGATCGCTCAGCGAATTGAGGTAGGGTTTCACGACCTCTTCGCGGCTCAGGAAGGTGCTCAGTGTGGAAAACGCCCCTACCTGGTCATCGGGAAGATCACTCAGCATCTGTTCGATACCCCGGACAAAGATCTGACTCTCTCCCTTGCGCAACTCGCCTTCCATAAGTTGGGCCACGGCGTCCAGAACGCCTTCGTAGCGCAGAGCAAGGTCCTGTGGCAGCATGTTGCCAAAGCGAAGGGTATGAATACCTTCATCGAGGCTCTTCCCCCGGAGTTCCCTGACAAAAATGGCATTGATGTCTGCGAGTTCCTGTTCAGTCGTGTCTGCCGGGGCAAGCAGCTTGTATCCCTCGACGTTCTCGCGGTCAGTGATAAAGACCAGCATGAGCACTGTTTCGCTGAACGGTACGAGGCTGATATGACGCAGAGTCACAGAGTTCATCGGGGGAGACAGGACAAAACTCACTTTCTTCGTGCGGTCAGACACGGCAGTCGCCACCCCGTCGAACAGACGTGGAAGACTCTCATATTGCAGTGGGAGATCCATCGGTCCGGTGAACATGCGTTGACGCGTCGCCTCGACGAGAAATGCCGAGATATACATGTGATACGCCAGTACCGTCGGAACGCGCCCGGCGGATACGTGAGGCTGCTGAAGATATCCCATGCTGCTAAGCTCCGCCATTTCATTGCGGATCGTCGCAGACGAGAGGTCGTTGCCCAGTTGGCTGGTTACGAATCCCGAACTGACAGGCTCGCCATCGTCCATGTACCTCCGGACGATAGTCAGCAATATGCGCTTCTGCCGTTCTGTCAGGAACATCTATGTCACCTCATCTATTGTACCGATTAGCGCC
>NZ_QXIU01000029.1 GCF_003570935.1 Candidatus Cryosericum odellii | reverse complement strand
ATCATATCAAGGCGTGCTCCATGAATAATATAATGTGCGAGTGAACCGACGCCATGAACGCATGATCTGTGTTGACGTCAGTACATCTCTGACGTTGAGTGTGTTGGCGTCCCCCTCAGTATCTCATGACTTGTCTCTTGACATTTACCATTGCCTTAATATTATTTAGGTGCAAGTGAACAACATTCTATTAGGAGGCACGAGATGACCGACACGACGACGAGACTGATGGACCTGGTGTATCGTGGCCGGCTGGATACGACTACGGCGGTGCTGCTGTTCAACGTCGTCTGGACGGTCAGCGGCAAACGCGAGTATATCGTCAGGGACTGAGCACACATCCGAGACCGGGAGGATACTATGTCGCAAGAGTACGAGAAGATCGAACGTATGGTCCAGCAAGGCAAGCTTACGCGCGCCGAGGCAGATGAGTTGCTTGCGACTCTCGAGCCGAAGGAATCCCAACAGTCCAGTCCACCTATCCAGGGGGCGCAGCCTCGTACACGTCGGACGTTCCGGATTCATGTCGACGAAGCCAGAACAGGTGAGCACGTGGACCTGGGCTTCCCCATGGCCCTCGCGGGTATCGGCTTGAACATCCTCGCCCGCAAGGGAAGGGCGACCGTTGGTGTCGACGGCAAGCAGGTCCCGATCGATGTCGACGAAATCAGGCGCCTGATCGCGGACCCGGCCTTCGTAGGGGAACTGATGCACATTCATGCAGGTGACGGTGACGACGTCATCCTTAGCATCGAGTGAGGCTGCCATGAAGCGCCTGCCGACGACGTGCCCCTCGTGCGGGTCTCAGCTGGAGATTGCCGAGCTGCACTGCACCGCCTGTGACACAACTGTGCGAGGAGCGTACCCGCTCGACCGGTTCGCGGCCCTGTCCGGTGAAGACGAGCAGTTCCTGCTGACGTTCCTGGCGGCGCGCGGTAACCTGAAAGAAGTCCAGGACCGCCTGGACCTGTCCTATCCGACCGTGCGGGGCCGTCTGGACAGGGTGCTGGCGGCGCTGGGACTGTCTGGCGACGACAAGTCTGCCGAGAAAGCCGCGCACAAACCTGACATCATGGAACTGCTGGACAAGCTGGAAGCCGGCGACCTGAGCGTCGATACGGTCTTGAAGACCATCAAGGAGGGCAGCGATGAGCCGAGCGACGGAACGACTGAGTGAACTGAAGGACAAGGGACTTATTACACAGGAGCAGTACGACGAGCTCTTGGCCGCGCTCGGTGTGATCAAAGACGAGTTGCCGCAGGTTCCACAAGTGCCTCGTCTGCCAGCCGAACCTATGGCACCCATGCCCCCTGCTCAGCCGGTGACTCCCGCATCTGCGCCCCAGGCCACAGGCCGCAGTCTGACCGTACGCCTGATCTCTGAGGACCTGCAGGTGCGTGGTGTCCAGGGACTCCCAGCTGTCCGGGTCGTGCGAGGCCAATCGAGCGTCCGTACCCGCCAGGATGGCCAGAATGTCGAGGTCGAGTCGAGATTGACTGCAGGCGAATTCCACGGCTTCTCGTTCAGCCTCGGATTCGGCAACGACGGCGAACCGGTCGAACTCGAAGTACCTGTCGACATGTCGTGCGAACTCAAGACCGTCTCGGGCAACATCACGGTCAGCGACATCACGGGAGACGTTGTGGTGCGCAGCGTGTCCGGCGATGTCGACGCCAGCTCCATGGCGCACCTCTCTTCCGCACAGGCGACGTCGGGCGACGTCGACCTGGACAAGTGCCTGGTGGATGGCGACGTCATCAGCAAGTCGGGTGACCTGGACATTCGAAACTCGACCGTCCGTGGCATGCTCAAGTCGTATTCAGGTGATGTTGCCGTCCTCAACACCGTCCTGAACGACACCGACGTCCTCAGCTTCAGCGGGGACGTGAGCCTGGAGAGGGTGACCGTCCAGAGCAGTGCCCGCCTGAAGACGACCAGCGGCGACGTGCGTGCAGAACTTGACCAGCACGACGTCATGGTCGATGTCGAGACGCGGTCGGGCGAGGCAAGCATCAGGGGTCCAGGCGTCGATGTCGAGGTCCAGCGGCAGCGCATTCCCGTGGGTCTGGCGACCGTCGAGCTTTCCGTCCACACCGGCAGCGGCGATATCGAGGTCAGACTGACATAGTTCTCCTTCCGAAAAGGCATCACGCACCCCCCGGTCATCGCAGCCGGGGGTTCGCGGTTCCTGGGAAGGTGTAACAGTCTTGGGACAGAAGCTCCCCTCAGNNGGGGTCTTGAACAGAAAGGCTCGGGCGGTCCCGAAGTGTAACACTCTCGACGAATTGGCACCGCGCAGCGTCATCACCTTCATCTGTCCTGTTCTCAGATATACTGTTGGTACCCTGAACGATGGAGGAACCAATGTTGGCCGATGGCAACTATCTAAGTGTGTGTGCGTATGACTGTCCCGACTCGTGCGGCATGGTCGCAACCTGCAGCGAAGGGCGACTCGTCGAGCTGGAAGGTCGGAAGGACAACGCATACACGCGTGGCTTCATCTGTCACAAAGGGCGCCGCTGGGTCCGTGATCTGCGGGGCGAGGACCGTCTGACGTCGCCCCTGGCACGCCGGAATGGCAAGTTCATCCCTATCGGCTGGGACGAGGCCCTGGACATGACGGCACAGGCGATCCAGTCAGCTATCCGGCATCACGGTCACCAGTCCTTCCTCTTCTACGAGGGTTCCGGCAACCTGCTCATGGGCAACAAGGTCCAGCGCCTGCTTCCCCTGATGCTGGGCGGCGGCACGATGGCTACCGGATCGCTGTGCGGCTCCGAGGGCAAGGTCGGTCTGGCTCGCAGCTATGGCACGGTCGGCCGCGACCAGCCGTTGGCTGCGCTGGAGAGCAAGTCCATCCTGCTGTGGGGTCGCAACCCGGCTGAAAACAGCGTCCACTTCCTCGCTATTCTGCATGACGCCCGCCGAGCGGGTGCCCGCCTGGGGACCATCGACGTCCGCGCCACGCCCACGACGGCCATCAGTGACTCCACGTGGGTCGTGCGCCCCGGATCGGACCTGACGCTCGCCCTGTACCTGTGCCATGAAGCCATCATCCTCCGTGGCGAACCACAAGCGGCGCATGAAGGATACGACGCGTTCAGGCAGGCGTGTCTGCTTGTGTCTGCCGAGGATGCACAGTTGGCCACCGGCCTCTCCGCCGCCGCCCTGCATGTGCTCGTCGGGTTCGTGATGGACCAGCCGCCCCTCAGCATCTGGACCGGCATCGGTCTTCAGCGGACCCGCTGGGGCGCCGACCTGTTCCACACCATCGACACGCTGGGCTTCCTGCTGGGCAATCACGGCGTCCCCGGCGGCGGTGTCTGGTTTGAACAGGGCGACGATGACTTGCTGCCAGACGACTTCGCCACGGTGCCCGGCGCTGAGACCCGTTTTGTGCCGCGTCCCAATCTGGGAGCGTCTCTGCTGGAAGCTGCCCCACCCATTGAGGCTGCCATGTTCGTGAGGGGCAACCCCGCATCGCAGTGCCCGGACGCCGGAAAGGTGCTGAAATTCCTGGAGCAATGCCCCTTCTCGGTTTGCCTGGACTGGCACATGAGCGTGACCACCCGTGCCTGCACGCTCGTCCTGCCGACGACTGTGTTCCTGGAGCGCGGCGACGACTACGTCATGAGCCACTTCCATGACCTGCTGCAGAAAACGAACAAGGCGGCGGAACCGCCCGAGGGCGTCCGCGACGAGCTGGACATTGTCCGGGACGTCGCTCTGCGGCTTGGGCTGCCGGACCGGTTCACGACCGAGAGGGCGCGACTGGCCGAAATCGAGAACGACCCCAGGCTGACACCCGCGGGTCCCGGCATGTGGCGTCTCAAAGAGGCACCACGCATCCAGGGAGCGTTTCACTTCCCCTCCCGCGTGCCCGATGTCCTTGTCGAACCGGGTATGCTGCGTCTCATCACCGTGCACGTGCGCGACTACATCAATGGCATCGACCCAAACCAGGCACGAGCACGCATCCTGCCTCCCGTGGCATCGGTGTCGAGGAAACTTACGCATGAACGGTGCCTGACCGAAGGTCAGAAGGTGACCCTGAGCAACGCGCTGGGTTCGCTGGATGTGCGCATCCACCTGGACAAGAGCATCGCCGCTCAGACCGTCGTGCTGCCCCAGGGGGTGGAGGGCGTCAACCTGCTCGTCGCGCCCGGACTCACGCCGGACGGCAACTCCTGCATCAACGACAGCTGGGTCCTGCTCGAGCCCGCACTTTAATGAAACGGCAGGACAAGCCACAGCAGAATCCTGTAATCACCGCGCCTGCCACGGAGAGCGCCGTTCCCCACAAGAAACGGGCCGACCCTTCCCTGGAGGTCATCTCCTACGCCGTCGCTGCCCTGGCAAACGCCTATAGCGAAGCACGAGACAAGGCGAAGCTGCTGCCCCACGGCTGATAGCCGCCTCCGTGCGCGTCGCCGCCCTGGCAGGCCGGGACGAAGCCGACGAACAGCTCGCGCGTCTTGCGTGCATGCAGAAGGAAGCCACACGCCTTGCAGCCGAGCACCTGGAGCGCAAGAAGCAGCTCTCATCAGCAGCCGTGGCCTTGGCCCAGTCCACCGACTGGAAGGACGCACGGTCGACGCTGGATCACCTCATGCACGAGTGGCACCTGACCGGCTGGTCAGACGATGCAGCGACGACTCCATTCCGCAAGGCGTTCAACGATGCGGTGGCAACGTTCACGCGGAGGCAGGAACAGTGGTTCGACGAACAGCGCATGCGCGGCGCCCCTACCCGCGAGTATCGCGAGTACCTGTGCACACGCGCCGAGCAGCTGTTGGACGAGATAGACGACACGATGTGGGCTGCTTCGGGCGAACGCCTGAAACAGCTGGCCCAACTGTGGAAGAAGACGGCGCGGCACGAAGAAGACATGGCCCTGTCGGCACGTTTTTCCGCTGCCGAGCGCGCCTTCGAAGCACATCGGGACGCATGGTACGACGCCAACCACGTGCGTAAGGAACAGCTGCTGCACCATATCGAGACCTTGACGGACACCACAAATGGACTCGCATGGGAAGCGGCACGGCGCGAAGTCGCGGACATCGAAAAACATGACTGGCACGAAGCGGGGCAGTTACCCCATGACCAGCATGAGATCATGGAACGTGAACTCCGGCGTGTCCTCGCCGCCTTTCACGTCCGTCAGGGCGAGGCGGAACATGAGGCCCTGACACAGAAGGAAAAGATTGTCGCCCGCATCCAGGTGCTGAGCCGGCGTCCCCTGGACAACTGGAAGGCGACGCGTGCCGTCCTCCTGGAACTGCAACAGGCGTATACGGATGTGGGTCCGGTCGCCNNNNCTGCGGGGCAACAGTACCGAGAAGCGCGGCGACGTCATCCGGCTCATCCGCGAGCTGACCGACAAGGCCGGCAAGGGTGTCTCGTGGCGCGACGCCCGCGACAAGGTCGTGCTCCTTCAGAAGCAGTACATGGGAGCCGGCCCCGTTGCGCACGCCGAGGGCGAAGCCCTGTGGCAGGAGTATCGGGCCGCCTCCGACCGCTTTTTCGAGCTCTACCGCTCGTGGACCGGCGACAATGTCGAGGTCAAGGAACAGCTGTGCGCCGAGGCGGAAGCACTCCTGGATGAACGTGACCCGTTCGAGGCCAAGGAAAAAGCCAAGAAACTCCAGCAGCGGTGGAAGTTCTCAGGACCCGTTCCGCCGGAAGAGAACGACGCGTTGTGGTCGCGCTTCAGCGAAGCCGTTGACAAGATTTTCGAGCGGGCCCGCGCCGAGTGGGAGGACATCCACGGCACCTGACCTCAATTGTGAATCCCCAAAGTACCTGGTACTTTGGGGATTCACAATTGGTCAAGATGTGATTCGTTAGAGGCCGTACGCCTGGCGTGCCAGCAGAAACAGTGTCTTGGTGTAACTGGACATGCGGCCCAACGGAGTACTGATCTCTTGGTCATACGCTGCCTGCGTTGTGCCAGGGTCAGCGGCATGGAGCGTGCTTTCGTCAAAGAACCAGCTGTCCTTGCCGTTGATGCTGTCCCCGAAGAATGTGGTCTCCAACGGCCACAACTCGCGGACCTCGGGCCTGCCCAGATAGGCGCCGTGGCGACACAGCCAGCTTGCCGAGGTTGCCGTCGCAATGTCCAGCGGAAGGGC
>NZ_QXIU01000028.1 GCF_003570935.1 Candidatus Cryosericum odellii | reverse complement strand
GTCGCAATGTCCAGCGGAAGGGCGTTCTGCAACGCGGTTACAAACACCGGACTGTTGCGCGCAACCATTGCACCCTGATACTCCTCCAGGTTGTAGTGATGGTTGGTCGCTGATCCCATGAGCGTACCGAAGTTCCCGATACCCTTGAAAATGATGCCGACGGGCGCAGGAACACCGTGATATGGTTGAGTGGTGTCCTGCACATAGTGCATCGCCCGCGCGAGGTAGCGGAAGGTCCAGTACAGGTCGCCCTTCTCCCTTGCCTTGCCTGCCAAGTCAAAGAAGTACTGTGCACGCGACGGTGCGACGCCGAAGCGCAGCCAGCCCAAGCCATAATACTGGTGGCGCCATCCCTGAGAGCCGCCCGTCAGTACCTGCAGCGGGCTGAGATTGAGGTCCTGGTCCATCTTCCAGTCCGGCTCGTCTGCATAGTTGGTCAGGATGGCGGCGGCGCTGGTCACCGTGCCCGGCTTGCCCTCGATGTATTGCAGGACAAAGTTGGGTCCGACTGTGGCGGTATCTACGTCCTGGTAGGTCCACGGCGTGACGGTAATGCTGTCATACGTCTTGAGCCACTCCTGATCACTGATAATCAACTTCGTACAGGCACCATGGCTGTTCCAGGCGTCCACCGGACTGACCAGACAAAACAGCGCAAAAGCGACGACAAGTGCGGCACACAGCAGTTTCCGATTCCTCTTCATGGCTCCCCCTTTGTCGAGTGTTTCTGTCATTCGCATAGTTGTGCAGACCTGCCATGTTGCTGACGTCAACTGGAAACCCGGCACTCCGAAGCCCGGCAACGATCTGCTTGATGGGTAACATAGCTAGAATACTATAGTCGGGTTGAGCCTCCGACCAAACGTTCTTGACATGGGACTGGGCACCGGTACCATGGCATGAGGCCGGCAACCAAGACGGCCACATCTGGAGGAAACGAAGACGATGTATCGGCCTACTGTAGCAGAGATCGATCTGACAGCAATCCGTGACAACCTGCGGGCCATCCGGGCGTTCACTCCACTTAAGACGCAGGTCATTGGTGTTGTGAAGGGTGACGCTTATGGACATGGGGCAGTGCGCGTTGCGGCGGTGCTGGAACAGGAACAGGTCCGGCTGCTGGCGGTGGCGACGCCCGACGAGGCCGTCGAGCTCCGCGAGGGCGGCATCATGGCAGAAATCCTTGTTCTGGGGAACTCGCCTGCCGATTTCGTCCCGTATGCCGTCGCGAACAATATCGCGCTCACGACGGTCAACCAGGCGACGACGATGATGTACGGAGCGGCGGCGGGCAGTCATACGGTACGCCTGCACTACAACGTCGACACCGGCATAGGGCGCGCGGGCGTCCTGGCAGATGATGCAACGGAAGAGATCCTGTGCAGTGCCACGATCCCGAGCGTCAACATCGTCGGCCTCTATTCGCACTTTGCGTGCGCGGACTCCGACCCGGCGTTCACGGCGCTGCAGACAACACGGTTTGCAGCGGTGATACGCGAGGTCCGCGCGGGCGGCCTCCAACCCGCAATGGTGCACCTGGCCAATTCGGCAGGCTTGCTTTCATCTCCCGGTGTCATGCTCGACGGGGTGCGCCCCGGTATCCTGTTGTACGGCTGTCCGCCCGTCCCTGCCCCGACCTGCTCCGTACGGCCGGTCCTCGCGTTGCGGACAGTGCTGGAAATAGTAAAGGAGCTGCCGGCAGGCCACGGTATCGGGTATGGGAGGACGTTCATCACGGAGCGGCCGACCCGCATGGCTCTCATCCCCATCGGGTACGCCGACGGCTATCTGCGCGGACTGTCCAACAAGGCACATGCGATCGTGCGGGGACGGTTCGCGCCTGTCGTGGGTCGTGTCAGCATGGATGTCTGCGCCCTCGACGTCACGGACATCCCCGCCGCGGTGCCCGGCGACCGCGTGACCCTCATCGGCGAGCAGGACGGCCTTTCCGTCACCGCCCAGGAACTCGCGGAACTCATGGGGACCATCTCCTACGAGGTCTTGACTGGAATCTCGAAGCGCGTGCCGCGCGTCTACATCGACAAGAGCCCCTGAAGCACCGTATCAGGGCGTGATTACCGAACCATTGATGTGCAAACCAGCCTGAATGAGGTCGGCCAGCCGGTCAAGGCTTGCCTGCATCCGGTCCAGCTTGCTTCCGAATACTGTCAGCAAATACACAGAGATGGCGATTGGGAAGCCAATGTTGCCGATCAGCGTGACAAGTCCGTCCATGTCGTGCCTCCTTGGCAGGGGGCTGCCCTGCTCTCCTGTTATGGAGAGGCACGTATGGCGGACGCGCTTGTGGCGTCTCCCTGACGGGAGAAACGGGGTCAGACCAACTTCAGGGCGTGGAAAAGAAGAGCATACAGGACGGCGAAGATCAGGCCGGGCAGGAGGTTGGCCAGCTTGATCTTCTTCAGGCCCAGCAGGTTGATGCCGATGGCGATGACCATGAGGCCGCCCGTAGCCGTCAGCTCGTTGAGGATGTAGGGCTGCATCAGGAATCCCAGCGCGGAACCCAGCAAGGTCAGACTGCCCTGGATGATGAACACCGGGATAGCGCTGAATGCCACCCCGCTGCCCAGTGCCGCGGCGAGCGATATACTGATGACCAGATCGAGGATGGACTTCGTGTAGATGAGCGAGCCATTCCCGGTCATCCCCTCCTGAATGGACCCGATAATGGTCATGGGCCCGATGCAGTAAATGAGCACAGCAGTGACCAACCCCTCGGCCCACTGGCTGCCGGAAGCCACATGGAGTCTCTTCTGAAAGCGCTCGGCAGCCGCGTTGACCCTGTCTTCGAGCCGAAGGAGTTCTCCAACGACGACACCACTCACCAGAGCCATGACCATGATGACGGCATTGCCCGTCTTGAGAGCCATGCCGGTCCCGATCGAAGCAACCGCCAGCCCATTCGCGATGAAGATGGCGTTACGGGTGTCCTCCTTGAGGAACTTGCCGGCCAGCATGCCGATCACGCTGCCGACGACAATTGCGATGGCATTGACCGTGGCACCCAGAGGGAATCTGAGTACAAAATGCGCTGCCGCTCCCGAAGGAGCGGCGACCAGCGGCGCAACAATTGCCGAGAGAATACTCATGAACCGATGATGTTCCTAGACCTTGAGCCCCATGATTTCGTACATCGAGAAATATGCCTCAGCGTCGCCGAGTTCCTCGATGGCAGCAATGACGGCACTCTTTGTGTCCGCAGGCAGCGCGCGGAATGCGTCCGTGTCGCTGAGCTCGACGCCGGCCATGGAAACGGATACCGTACCGATGTAATCGTCGTCCATCAGTTCATTGGCCAGAACACGAGCCTGGTCCTCGGCTGGCATGAACAGGGCTTGGCCAAGATAGATGGCCTCGGATTCCTCGCCCTCGTCGTCACTCTCGTCGTCCTCGGCTTCCTTGTCCTTGACATCCGCGGCATCATCTCCGCCCTGGCAGCAGCAGGACCCGCCCTCAGCGTGCTCGTGACCGTCCTTGCAGCATTCACCCTCAGCGTGCTCGTGACCGTCCTTGCAGTGACCGCCTTCGCATCCGCAGTTGTCGTCGTCCCCGCCGCAGGAGCACTCTTCGCCGTCCTCTTCCATCTCGTCGGCCCACGGATGAAACCCCGAGATACGAACGGTGGCGCCGTCGACGTCACGCTCCACGACGACGTGAGACTGATCCTCGTCAAGGTGGTAGTGCCACTTCTTGAGAATCTCTTCGCCTTGCTCAATGCTTTCGATATTGTTGATAGCCACCTGGATCAGCATGGGAAACCTCCAATGAGATAGTATGGGATTCATTGTACACGTGTTTGTGTGGGGCGCAAAAGCCGGTAGACTTACATTATGAAGAGTGGATTCGTATCGATTTTTGGCAAGCCCAGCGTCGGGAAGTCGTCGCTGATGAATACTATCCTTGGTACCAAACTATCCATCGTATCGCCCAAACAGCAGACCACGTGGTACAACATTCTTGGCGTTCTCAACAAGAAGGACGCCCAGGTCTGTTTTGTCGACACACCCGGATATCACAAGGTGAGCAAGAGCAAGCTCAACAAGTATCTTGTGGAAACGGCCCTGCAGTCGCTGGAGGATGTCGAGGTTGTTTACTTCGTCATCGACCAGTCGGCCTATCCTGACGCCGAGTATGAGGAGATGTTCCCCATCGTCAT
>NZ_QXIU01000027.1:3548-7582 GCF_003570935.1 Candidatus Cryosericum odellii | reverse complement strand
GAGGAGATGTTCCCCATCGTCATCAAGCTCGGCAAACCGATCTTCCTCGTCGTCAACAAACTGGACCTGGACACGGCCAAGCGCCACGAGATGGTGGCTGCTCCCTTCGTGGAGAAGCTTCATCCGACGGCTGTCTTCCACGTTTCGGCGGCGACCGGCGCAGGGGTCACACCACTAGTAAAGGCGACCATCGACGCAATGCCCGTCGGCGAGCCCTATTTCGACGACAAGACCCTGACGTCGCACCCGATCGAACTCATCGTTGCTGACACCGTGCGTGAACAGCTGTTCAGCCGCCTGCAGGACGAGCTCCCTTATTCGACGGCAGTCGTCACGGACGACATCACGGAGTCCCCCAAAGGTATCCGCGCCATGGTCAGCGTGTATGTCGCCAAGGACTCTCAGAAGGGCATGATCATCGGCAAGGGCGGTGAACTCATCGCGACCATCAAGGAAGTCGCCCGCAAGAACCTTGTCCATTTCCTGGGCGAGCGGGTCGAGCTCGACGTCCGCGTTAAGGTCGAGAAAAACTGGAACCGCAAGCTGGTGACCATGAAACACTTCGGACTGGCGGTCAGCAAGAAGTAGCCTGTCCATCCTCAATCGAACACACAAGCGCCGGGTTCACGCCCGGCGCTTTTCCATACTGTATCTCTGGCGAACAAGCCGTCTACGACAGGCCGACGCTGGCCGCGATAGCTTCGCCTTCGATAAGGTCCGCAGGCTCCATGACAATCGTCCCTCCGGTCACGTATTTGACCGTTCCCTTGCGCGCGACCAGTTCCTTGAGTTCCCAGGGGAAGTTGAGTTCAATGGCACTGACGCCCCGGAGGAAATCCGAACGCATGCTGAACCGGACTTTGTCGCCCTGACGCTGCATGCGCACGGAAAGTTCGCCGAACGTAGACTGCAGGCCGTGGACGTCGATACCGTCGCCGGCAAACAGCTCGGGGATCGGCACCGGGATGATGCTCAGGTAGGTGCCGCGTTCGACAAAGATGAGGCTGGTCAGCAGCTCGAGGGCGAGCGCTGTGGCGACGGCGCTGTGTCGTGGACCGGCGAGAGCTCTCCTCGTATGCAGGTCGATGTAGTCAGGGAGGGCATCGGACACCCCGAGCTGCTCCAGGCCCTCCTGCATCAGACCGTATGCCCCACTCTCACGGCGCAAAACCAGGGCTTTGGCACACAGCAGTGACAGACGGATATCGCCAAGCGAACCGAGTGAGGGGTTTACGACGAAGCCGTCGCGCAGCCAATGTTCGGCGATCCAGCTCATGGTGCCGGTCAGGATGGACTCCTCCGTGCCATGCGCACCAAACAGGGCATAGGCCGCAACCGGCGCTATGTCGGCAAACGTCGGCTTGCCAGGGCCGACATGAGTGTCAGCCGCATCCGCCTGTTTGAGCAACCGCAGCTGGAGGTCGTCACACTGCCTGAGCCGTGTATCGTCCTTCTCGGAAAGCATGCTCTGATAGCTCTCGATAGCCTTGCCCAGCACCAGATGCAGTACGGGGCCGGAACGCCGCAACGGTCCCAGCAAGCCGATGGCGACAGGCTCTACTGTTGTCTGCGACTGGCTGAGCCAGGTGACGAACTGGTCCACGACGGGAAACAGATGTCTGCGGAGCTGTACTTGGCGCGCCACCTTCAAATGCCAACCCAGAGTGATGACAAAGCTTGCGTACGAAAACAGTGCATCCGCCGACAGAGCGGGCCCTGGGGGCAATTGCTCCGCATAGGAACGCAAGAGGCTGGAAGCCGTGTCGACCTCTCCCACACGGTCATACGCCTCGACGAGCGCCGGCAAGGCAACGGCATCGAGGCCACCCTCGAACGCCGAGGCAGCGGCGGCTTCAAGGGACGAAAGGTGGAGCAGCTGGTTGGCAGCAAAACGGTTGAGGCGCTCGTCGCCCGTGCGATATCCTACATGCTTTTCCTGCGTCGCGGCGATCCGGTGCTCCTGCTCAAGGATCCCGGCGCTCTGTCCAAGGAGGAGCGTGAGTTCCTCAGGTTTGTAGACGCGGTCCTTGTCGACGAAGAAGAAGAACGTGACCTCGGTGTCACCGCCAGGCTCGAGCTGGTGATCGAACGCAAGCCGCAGCTGCATGAGCCCCGTCGACGAGACGACTTCACCACCGGCATCGGCTTCGACCATGCTACCAGCCCGGGGATCATAGATGGTGACTTTGGTCCTGGTCGGCCGTTCACAGGCAAAGGCGACGCGCTGTCCGTTGAGCATGATGAGGTTCTCACGGGAGAAGCTGAACCGTTCCAGACTCGTGATACCCACCTCGTCGAACGGCTTGATGAGGAGAACGAGCGTCACGGCGTGAAACTGGTCGCTGGTATTGCGCAGTCGGAACGTGACCTGAACGAAGGGAAGGTCCATCAATCCATGAGGAAACGCACTCCTGGTCACGGTCAGTTCGGGCGCCGTCATGACGATGCGGTGGATGCCGTCTTCGAAGGAAGCCATCGTCGCCCTTGGATCATACGCTGCGGAGGAGCAGACTTCACGTCCTTCCACCTGCGCCATGTAGTCGATGGTGGCAGGTACCAGCGTCAGGATGAGTGTGCCGCATTCATCCGCCCGAACGCCCTCGGGATGACGGGGCAGGCCCAGCTGTGTCAGACGCTCGCCGGTCAGATTGTCCCATGATGGGATACTCCCGGTCTTGCCGGCAAGCTGTATCTGCAGGTAGCGTGGCAGCTCCTCGGGTTTGAACAGCGCCGAGGCTGTCTGTGTCAGCACCGTTCGCAGGCGTGCTTCGGATTCCGTGCGCACCTGTCCCGCGCCGCCGATGACCTGCAGCCGGTCCAGCACGTCGCTCACAGCCTGGCTGACGGGGACAGTGCGGGCCCGCTTTCTACCCATCATGTGCAAGCATGGCCTTCACAAACGCCACGAACAGGGGACCGGGCTGGAGTGGCTTGGACGAGAGCTCGGGGTGAAACTGGACACCGACGAAGAACGGATGATTCTCGAGTTCGAGGGCCTCGACCAGGTCTTCCTCCGGATAAACAGCAGCGACGCGCATGCCATGTTCTTCGAAGGCTGCACGGTAGTCATTGTTGAACTCGAAACGATGGCGATGACGTTCGGAAAGCGTGGATGCCCCATAGGCCTTTTCCACCCTGCTCCCCGGTGTGATGGTGTTCTCGTAGACGCCAAGCCGCATGGTCCCGCCCAGCTTCTGTACACCCTTCTGCGACGGCATGAGGTAGATGACAAGGTCCTTGGCATCGGGCTTGAACTCCTGGGAGTTCGCGTCCGCAATGCCAAGCACGTTCCGTGCAAACTCGATACTGGCAACCTGCATACCCAGGCAGATACCCAGGAAGGGCAGATTGTGGGTACGTGCATATCCCGCAGCCAGGATCATTCCTTCGATGCCGCGTTTTCCGAAACCGCCCGGGACCAGGATGCCGTCATATTTGCCCGCGTCCAGCAGGCGTACCCCCTGCTTCTCGACGTCTTCACTGTCAACCAGGTCGATGTGCAGGTCACACCCGGTCGCCCATGCGCCATGGTGAAGCGCTTCGCGGAGGGACAGATAGGCATCATTCAGTTGAACGTACTTGCCGACGATGGCCAGCCTGCGCGGTGTCTTCGCCTGGTCGATGGTCCACGTGAACCGCACCCAGGGCGTCTCGGTCTCGGCCGCGCGGGGCGCCATGCCAAACGCAGACAGGACGAGGTGGCCGACACGCTGTTCCTGCAAGTAGTTTGGGACCTTGTACACGGAGCTCAGATTGGGCAGCGAGATGACGTGATCGGCGGGGACACCGCAGAACAGGGCCACTTTGCGCTTCTGCTCGACCGGCAGTTCCTTTACCCCGCGGGCCACGACCAGCGTGGGCTGGATGCCGATTTTGCGCAATTCGCCGACGCTGTGCTGGGTAGGCTTGGTCTTGAGTTCGTCTGTGGTCTCGAGATAGGGGACGTACGTCAGATGAGCGAAGATCGAGTTGGCAGGATCCTCGGCCCAGAACTCGCGGATGGCTTCGAGGAACGGCAGGCCTTCGATATCACC
>NZ_QXIU01000027.1:0-3527 GCF_003570935.1 Candidatus Cryosericum odellii | reverse complement strand
TACTCGCCCTTGCGCTCTTTCTCGATGACGGAGAGGTAGACCTGCCCGCTGGTGATATTGTTCATGCGGTGCAGGTTCTGGTTGAGGAAGCGCTCGTAGTGTCCCAGGTCCAGGTCGGTCTCCGCGCCGTCCTCAGTCACAAAGACCTCGCCATGCTCAAATGGGTTCTGCACACCGGCGTCGACGTTGAGATATGGGTCCATCTTGAGAATGGTCACGGAGAAGCCCTCGTCGAGGAGGATGCGCCCCAGAGAGGCGGCGAAGATGCCCTTGCCCAATGACGACATAACGCCACCGGTAACGAAGATGAATTTACTCATGCTGCCTCCGCGATTGACTGGGGTATGGAACTACGCGCCATGGTCACGGGCACGCCGTCTAAATACGACAATTGATGCACAACTTTCTTACCAGGCACGGGATCAAAACTGTCTCACTTGCCATGCCTGTTCCTTTTTGGACGTGCGTCGCGGATATACGCGATAAATGCATGGACTGCCTGGATATCCTCGGTGTTGAGATCCCCCTGGTGACGCAGCGCCAGCTCCAGTTCATCACCGGAAGCAGGCAGCCTCTTGTCGCGTACCATGTCTGCGGCGTCGAGGCCAAATGCGGCGGCGATCC
Source organism: Candidatus Cryosericum odellii (assembly GCF_003570935.1). Taxonomy (GTDB): domain Bacteria; phylum Caldisericota; class Caldisericia; order Cryosericales; family Cryosericaceae; genus Cryosericum; species Cryosericum odellii. The sequence goes on along the minus strand of NZ_QXIU01000027.1, from coordinate 2,903 downwards.
TGGTCACTGTAGCCAATGTAGGCGACGTAGGGGTGGAGAGGATCTGAGAGATCCTCCCCGAGGAGATGCCGGCAGCAGCAGCCAGCTCACGCTGACTCCTGTGGCTCCTTGACAGCAATACCTCGACGTTTTCTTTAAACCCCATGGTTGCTCCTTATTTATTGTATATGGAAACCGCCGGCCGCCAACCGCGCCGGCCGGCGGTGCATGCTGCTGGTCTGCTCCAGATAGTGCTATTTCTGAACGGAGAGCACCCTCAGGACCTCACGCATGAAGTCTGGCAAATCCGCCGGCGACCGGGACGTGACGAGGTTGCCATCGACGACAACCGACTGGTCGACCCAGATTGCCCCGGCGTTCGACATGTCGTCTCTGATAGCGCTGGTACTGGTGAGCGTGCGCCCTTTGACGATCCCAGCGCTGATGCCCACCCACCCGGCATGGCAGATCATCGCCACCAGCTTGCCCTTGTCATTCATCTCCCCAACCAGCGAAAGCATGGCCTTCGACCGGCGGAGGAAGTCCGGTGCGTATCCGCCTGGCACGACTACACCCTCGAACTCTCCCGGGGTGACATCCGCAATGAGCATGTCTGGCGTAAAGGGCACACCGAATTTACCCTTGTAGACACGTTTTTCTGTCGCAACGCTGACCGATTCGAACCCAGCTTCCTTGAGACGATAGTAGGGATAGATGAATTCCTGCTCATTCACCATCTCGTCCAGCAAAACAGCAATCTTCTTTGCCATATCGGCCTCCCTTGGCATGTTTGCCTTCTATTTATATTCTAGCCAAGAGGAGGCATAATGAAATGAAGACGTTCGACGCCAGCCAGCCCACCTGGGTGGCCTTCTGAGCCGATTCACGGTGAAGACCGCGCCGTACGGGTCTTTGCTGCTATACTGAAATAATGAAACAACTCGGCGTGGACATAGTGGCCGTGGCGCGTATCCAGGCTCTGGGGGAACGGTATGGAGAACGCTTTCTGAACCGCATCTACTCCGCCTCCGAACTCTCGACATGTGACCGCCCCGACCGCTGGCAGTGTCTGGCAGGCCGCTGGGCCGCCAAGGAGGCTGTCATCAAGCTGCTGCCTTCAAGGGACCTTCCGACGCTGCGCGAGGTCGAGATCGCTCCAGGGCCGGAGGGCGCGCCGATTGCCGTCATCCGCGGGACACCCTGGTTCAACTGTTCCCTCAGCATCAGCCACGAACGCGAGTACGCGGTCGCCGTGGCCATGGTGATCCAGGGAGAATATGGGAGCATGTATGAGAGCGGCGACTCGTAGTCAGATCCGCAGTATCGAGAAACACACCTTCAACGAATACGGCATGCCGTCGATCGTGCTTATGGAGCGCGCCGGCCAGGCTGTCGCGGACGTGGCACTAAACATCGCGGACGAGGACGCAGAAGAGGGGCTGAGGCCGCACTTCGTCGTTCTGTGTGGAACAGGCGGCAACGGAGGCGACGGCTTTGTCGCAGCCCGCGACCTCCTGTTCGCGGGCTTCCCCGTCACGATATTTGCACTCCCCGTCAAAGGACACCCCAGCGACGATGTAGAGACGGAACGCGCATTCCTGGAGCGAGTCGCCCCCGAAGGTACCTTCATCAACGTCACGGACGAAGAGGTCCTGGACAAGATCGAGGAATCGATCGACGACGACGCCATCGTGATCGACGCCCTGTTTGGCATCGGCCTCGACCATGTGGTTTCAGGAATAGCCGGGGACATCATCGAGATCGTCAACGCGAGTCTGGCGCACGCTGTCGTGGCAGTAGACATCCCGTCCGGCATCGACTGCGACACCGGCATGGCGCTGGGGACTCCCGTCTTTGCCAGCGATACCGTCACATTCGGTCTGCCAAAGCTGGGCCTGTACATGGGAGCGGGCACAGAAGCGGCAGGCGAAGTCCACGTCGAACAGCTCATCTATCCCGACATATTGCTGGAACAGAGTGCGATCCATGCTCAGTTGACCGAGCCCCCCGAGTTCCCGGAACGGATGCGGACCATGCACAAGGCCACCTATGGCAAGGTGGCTATCATCGCCGGCTCTCCCGACTACACGGGCGCTCCCGTCTTTGCCGCCGAGGCTGCACTCACCACCGGGACAGGCACGATCCACCTCATCGTGCCTCAGAGCATCGCGGATGTCGTCCGCGTCAAGGTCGACGGGCCGATCGTTCAAGCGTTCGCCGGTGACGTCCTTACCGTCGAGGCGCTCCCCCATATCCTGGAACTGCTGGAAGATACGACTGCGGCACTGATAGGTCCAGGCCTGGGGGGCGACCCCCGGACGCTGGAGGCCGTCCTGCTTCTTGCCACCGCCTTCAAGGGAACACTCATCCTGGACGGCGACGCCTTGTTCGCCTGTGTGGGTCATCTGGACGTGCTGTGGAAACGCGACAACCCGACGATCCTGACCCCGCACTCCGGCGAATTCGCCCGTCTGGTGGACCTGACACCGGAGGACGTCGAGAAGGGTGGAACGCTCAGTTCAGCGCAGACACTTGCTGCTCAGGCAAGCGCTGTCGTGCATCTCAAGGGACACCGCTCGCTCACCGTCCTGCCCGACGGCTCGCTGTACATCAATACGACTGGTAATCCCGGCATGGCCAAGCCCGGCATGGGTGACGCTCTCGCGGGTATCATCCTGTCGCTGGTTGCGCGTGGAGTGGCACCTGACCTGGCAACGGCTCAGGGGGCGTACATCCATGGACTTGCCGGAGACGCGGCAGCCGAGGTCATGGGGGAGGAGTCGATGGGGACGCCGGAACTCATCATGGCTCTGGCCGCTACGATCAAGGAATTGAACGCCGGATAGCATCACCGGCAGACCTCCCGCAAGGGAAGGTCAGCATCACCGACCGGGCATAGCCCGGCAGACCGCATGCAGCGGTCA